>DATLTG010000164.1:0-15358 GCA_035533735.1 Bacteroidia bacterium | reverse complement strand
TATTAGAATATAAAAAAGCTTTGTCATTCTATGCCGTTTTCCAGGCCAGTTTAATAAAAAGACCCTTTAATCTGTTTCATAGAAAAAACCTAAATATTCGTACAGCAGATGTAAAAAGAAATTTTGGGAATAAAGCAACTTGGGAAGTCCCTTTTAAAGATTATTTATTAAAATTTGCAACCGAAGCAAATGATCTTGTTTTCGACTCCGGAAACGAGTGTAAAGCATTAAATAAATCTATATTAGAACTAGACCCTTATGGTTATGATTTAGTTTACATAGATCCTCCATATATTAGAAAAGAGGGAAATAATGAATCATCTAACTATTTTAATTGCTATCATTTTTTAGAAGGATTATCAAACTATGAAAATTGGAATAATTTGATAGACTACGATACTAATAATTTAAAATTAAAAAACTGGAAAGACCAGGATGATTTTTCTAAGGATAAAATTAAAGAAACATTTGAAAATATATTATATATATTTAGTAAAAATAAAATTGTGTTATCATATAAAAAAGGTGGGTTTCCCTCTATTGAATTTATAAAAAAAACAATGCAAAAAATGGGCAAAACAGTTTATACGAAAAGTAGACATTATCAATATGCATTAAATCATCAAAACGGCGATTCTAAAAATAACCGTGAAGTATTAATTATAGGAATTTAAATGCCAGAAAAATATACTGAATATCTTAGGGTAGATCCACAAATCGTTTCTCTTTTAAGCAAATCAGCTTATCAGCAGAGTTTCCCATCTGCAATAAGAGAATTGGTCAGCAATTCTTA
The DNA here is from genome assembly GCA_035533735.1 of Bacteroidia bacterium. Lineage (GTDB taxonomy): Bacteria > Bacteroidota > Bacteroidia > DATLTG01 > DATLTG01 > DATLTG01. Next base: position 14,565 of record DATLTG010000164.1, on the reverse strand, counting down.
TGATGCTGATGCATTATCTGTGAATATAGATTTTGATAAAACTTATTCATTAATAGAAATATTGGACGACGGTAACGGAATGACCTTTGAGGAATTTAAAAGATATCTAAGGATTGCGGGAAAGAAACAAGAAGGTCAATTAACCAGAAAATACAAAAGAAAACGTATCGGTAATTTCGGAGTAGGTTTTTTATCGGTATTCCCATTTTGTGATAGTCTCCAAATTATCACAACAACACAAAATTCTAACGATATACTCACTGCAACAATACCTGCGAAAGATTTCTTTTTGAGAGATAAGGATAAAACAAAAAGGGGTGCATTAGAAATAAATGTTGATGACATTCCAATCAATGTAACTATTCGACCTAACCCAAAAGAGAGAATAGAGCACTATACGAAAATACGTCTCATAAATACTACTTGGGTAGTTGAAAATTACTTTACGAAGCCAAAAACAAAAAAGAAAGATTCAATTTTATTTTGGGAACCTATGGATAGGTTTATTTGGGAATTACAGGAGGATTTGCCAATATCCCTAAATGAAAAATCAAAATACTATAGTAAATATAAATATGATGAACCTATCGGTATAAACGTTAAAGTTAATGGGAGGGAATTGTTTAGAAATGATTATAAGGATATCATAATTTCAGAAGGCGTTGAAACTATTAACGGTATTACTTGTAAATATTTGTTTACTTCCGATTATAAATCTATTGGATTAATACAAGCACGCGGTGTCAAGTTAAGAGTTAATAATGTTGGAATCGGTGCAAGAACAGATTTTGACCTTCGCAGAGATCGAGGATTTTCAAGATTAAATTGGCTGTCAGGAGAAATTTTCTTTTCAGAAGAAGCTAAAGAACTTCTTAATATTGGTAGAGACAATTTTATTTCCAATTCGGTGACTGATGAGATATTTGATTTTTTCGCAGAAAAATTGAGATCGGCAGCAATGGAGGTTGAGGCGGTTGCTTTATCAGAAAAGGCTTTTAGTAATAAAGTATCTTCTCAAGCAAATAAATCAAGAAAAGAAGTAGTAGAAGCTGATTTAAGACGTCTTGAAAATAGGGGATACCAAATTGTTCACAGTAACGATGATGAAGAAACTACAATAGATAAAAAGAAAAAAATCGTATACGTTTCGCCGAAGGACTTGGATGAAGATGAGAGTATAGAGGTTTTAGGAAAAGTGTATAAGATCAAATATAGTAAATGGGACTTATCATCATCAAATTATTTGGCTTGTCGAAAGGAAGGGAAATATACTTTTGTGATAAATCAAGATTATCCTCTTTTTAAATCAAAAAGCCTAGGTGAAGTTTTCAAAAAGTTCCATATACTTATCCTGATTGGCGAGGGTAAAAATAATACCAGCGAAGAATTGGCTGATTATCTAAGAAAAATAATGCTTGAAGTCTTTAACAATATCTAAAATACAGTTTATGAAAGTTAAAAAGTTTTCAATAAAAAACTACCGAAGTTTAAAAGAAATTTCAATTGATCAATTTGATGCAACTACTATTTTCTATGGTAATAACAATGCAGGTAAATCTAACATCTTAAATGCGTTAGAGTTAATTTTTAAAAGAAAGCAAATACTTGATCAGGTAGGTCTAACTGCACCGCAAACTTTTTTAATCGGTGATATCCCAGATTCTAAAAATAACTTTTATAATAACGAAACACACAACCCTATTGCGTTTAATGTAGATATCGAAGTTGGTGCAGCAGAACTTAATATTAGTCATAACATTTCAACATTATTTTCAAAGCAAGAGAATTATTTATTCTCTTTTACGGGGGGCATTACTTTTGATGATAAAGGTGAGGGCGATTACTCGACAATGAAAATCGAAGAAATTTCGGCGAATAAAGCTGTCATATACTCAAATACAGACAAGACAGAATATTTTCCGACTATTAAGCAAACATCAAAAGAAACTCCTGAACTAGCTAGCGCATTTAATAGTCTAATTGATATTTTTAATGATTGCGTATATATAGTTAGCAGCGATAGAGATATGCATGATACATCTATAAACGATGAAAATGCTTCGGTACTTTCTCCGAAAACTTTTAAAAAGTATTTATACAATTTATATTTAAGTCCCCAAAAGTTTCATCTTTTTGAGGAAATAAATGAAGTTTTTAGTAAACCCCCCTTTAGCTATGGAACGATATCATTTTCAGAAGAAGCTGATCACAAATTACAGCTAATGGTTAAAGAAAGTGGCTTTAGGTTGCCGATTAAGCATTTGGGATCGGGCGTTTTGCAATCTCTTTATATTATTACTTCTATTATAGATAGTAGAAAGAAAATTGTATGTATTGAGGAGTTAGAACAAAATTTATCTCCGGTAAACCAATACAAAATTCTTAATAAAATACAATCAATGATTACTGATCCAAAGTCATATTTGGATCAGTTGATTATTTCGTCTCATTCTGCCGTTTATGCAAAACCCCGTCTGGGTGGTATCTATTTTTTGGTTAAAGAAACAGGAAGGACTGTGGTAAAGAGTTTTATTAAGAAAACGGTTAAAGGAGAAAAAGTCATCAAGCCTGAAACTGATTCACATATTGACAAGGATCTTGAAGAACATTTATCTCCAAATAAACAATTATGGACAGATGAGGTTATGTGGAAATATATGAAAAGAGAACATGATTTTAAACCGTTCGGGGAACCTCCACTCCCTAAAGTTGTTGTAAAAAGACAGGAAAAAATAGAAGAAGATATTCCGAGCGAAAATGAGCCGAAACCAGCTAAAGAAGCATCTACGACCTTTCATAATATTATGGCTGCATCAGTGAAAGGGAATCCAAAGCCGAAAAAGAAAACAGATAAAAAGAAATAGTCATGTTTGGTTTATCAGAATCAGAGTTTATTTTCTATACTGCTAAAGATTATTTTGAACAAGGATTTGAAATTTTAAAAACTGCACACCCGATAGAGTTTAAATTTGGAGAAACAACGACATGGAAACTTTGTGTTCCAATCACACTTCTTTCTTTTAGCCTTGAAATAGTTTTAAAAAGTTTTATTCCAACTATTCCTAAAAACTTAAGCCCTAAGCAAAAGCATGATTTATCTATTTTATACAACCTTATTGAACCATCCATCCAAACTGATATAGAATCGCATTTTGAAACTTGCGATAGATACAATAAGCCTTTTTTTAATATTGTTTTAGCAAGCAAAGATGCGCCAAGAAAGCCGAGAAAAGAAGGGTTTACAGCAAGGGAAAAAATAACTTATTCATTGGAAAGGTGTAATGATTCGTTTACAAAATTCAGATATTTATATGAATGGGAAAGTCCATCCCTATATGAATTTGATTTCAATACTATGCTTAGGCTTACACACGCCTGTTTAGCAGTTAAGGCAAAAGAACTGAATATCAGTTATTAAAATTTGCGTGGTCTAACACGTATATAGTTACCTGTCCGCACGAACCATTTCTTAAATTTTGTTTTCTGACTCCAGTGTATATTCTGATCCTCCAGACTTAATTTAATCTGTTTCGCTTTTAGCTCAATTAAATTCTTTGCTTTTTTTGTGTGCAAAGCTTTGCCCAAGACATTGCATATATTAAGACGTTTCCAGGCAATAATAACACAACTTATTTTACAAATTCAAGGAAGGTACATGGCCTTACATTTTATCATGCAATAGCTGCGGACACTCTCAATGCTGTATTTTATATCGAAAATTATAAATATTCTGATATAAAAATTTTCAAAGAAAAGATGAAAGCAATGAAAGCTAAACTTTGTATGCCGGGTTATAGGAGCAAACCTGGTGATTTTATTTTTACAATGGATAGTGAAGTTGACATTATCTTTTACTACCATGTACGCAAAGAAGATTTATTGGATCCTAAATTTGATTAATCATGAAAAAAGCCATCATTATATTTATTACAGCCAGCAGTTTATTCAATTGCAAAAAGATAGAGCAAAGAACTTCTGATGAAGTTTTATTTTCTATCACCAATGAATGCCGGGCCAATATTAAATTCTATAACGTTATAGATGGCAAACAATCCCTTTCAGATATTTTTGATTGTAGCTATGTCTCATTTATTGCGTTGCACGTTGAGCCAGGCAAATACAAAGTAAAAGCTGAAACCGCATCCGGGCGCTCTGCAGAGAAGTTTTTTACAAAAGGAAAATTTTCACAGGAACTAAATATTGAATTTTGAAAACACTATTTTTCATGCACACCGTAACCCCCCTTGATATCTTCAAAAAAGAAGTCGTAAAAATGGCGCGACAGAAAAACGCTTCCCTTTTCCATTGCTACGTACAAGGAGATATTTTTAAAATCGCAACCGCTAAAAGAGTTCAGCAATTTGATTTCAGCAATATTAAAAGTGATAAAAAAGTTTGTCATTTTATTGATGAAGCCATCCAGATTTTACGTAAACATCTGCCGGAGCAATTACTGTTATTTTCAGAAATTAATATCCACAGGGATAGTGCTTCTGCAAAATAAAAATTAAATCAAGCTCGAATACCGGGAAAACTAACAATACCAAAAATTGTATTGACGCGACAACAATATAAAAAACGTAATAGAACAGGGTTGATAATCAATGATGATTTTTTTTGGAAGATATTGTGGATTTCGTTTAATATTGTGTTAGAACGCTATTGCTACCAACTTTTCAATAAGCGAAGCATTAATATAATTGAGGAAAAAAGAAATTAAAAAATTTCTGTATGAGCTGGTGCAAATGAGATTTGCGAAAGAGAGTTCTTTACAAGCGAATCGCTTAAAACAGCTCAATGAAGTTACTAAACTTTTTAGACAAAGTCAAGTTTTAGGAACTTTAGTTTTCCACAATTTTAAAAATGCTATCCGGTTCAATGACTTCGCAAATTATACATTTGCAAAATAATTTCACCGGGACGCTTAGGAGGATTGAAAAGAAGGGGTACTTTTGGGTACCCGCAACAGCCTCTAACAAGCAAATTTGCAAAATGCTCCCTTTGGTCGCACTTCGCAAATTTGCAAGCGTTAGCAACAATATTATGACCCCTTCCGACTTCAAACAAACTTTCAAAAAAACAAGATCTGAGTTTATAAACAGAGGACGTATTTCTGAATGTTTTTATCATGATAAGTCAGAATGCAAAGGAATTATTAAACAGTCTCATAGCATCCAACGCAATAATAGACTTTCAATTATAGAGGGAACAGTAAACGGACAAAATGTAATTTATTCTTTTACGGGATTAGAATTTAGTACAGATGGTTCAATTGAGACTTTGAAACCAATTGGGAAAAAAGTAGCATCTACATTCTTTGGGTTTTGTGAATACCACGATACCCTCTTATTCAGTCCAATCGAGAATTTTGCTTTTGATGATTCTGACTATCATTGTTTTCTTCACTCTTACAGGTCTTTTGCTCATTCTTATCACATAAAAAAGGAAAGCTTAAAAGCATATTCGACAGAACCGAATAGAGACTATTCATTTGGACGATCTGAATTATACCAACTTGTTTTAGGAACTCAACTTGCGGTTAATGAATTAGAAACAGAAAAAAAAAAGCTTGATCACTTGATTCAAAACAAGAGTTACGGAGACTTAGAATATCTTACTTATATTTTACCAAAAAAAATTCCTATTGCTTGCTCATCCATTATAAATCCAGAGTATAGTTATAAAAATAAACCACTAAATAATAATGTTAACGAACCATACTCAATGATAATGCTGACTGTGTTACCTGACTATGATAAAACTATTATTATTTTAGCGTGTTTTGAAGATGATACAAAAGGGAAATTATTTTTGGATGAATTAAACAACATTAAAAGCAATCTTGATTTTGAAAAAGCCATATCTTCCGTACTTATTAATAACGCAGAAAATACTTTTTTTTCTCCAGATGTATGGACAGCTCTTGGGAGACAAGGTCAACGGCAATTATGCTTAGAGTTGGAAGATGTTATAAAAGTAATTCCTAAAAAATTTGTTCATAGCAAAATAAATTTCTTTGACCAAAAATTTTCTAGTTCCAAATCCCCATACTGACCAATACTGTTGCTAACATTCGCATTTATGCAAGCCTGGCTGAAGTGCTAACAATGAGCAGTAGTGAATGTTTCAGCAGTAGTGCCGAGCTGAAGAAACTTTATTCAGAGATAGTAATAACAATGAATTTTTATTTATAAATTTGGCAACGGTTCCGGGCAGAAGGACCTAAAACCCCACCTGCACAACGCCGTAAAACGTTAGCCGGCACCCGAAACGAACACCCCCTCCACGAGTGGAAAGCTGACCAAAAAAAGGAGTAGAGTTGAAAATCGTGTAAAGAGTAGACGAAATCGTAAAAAGACACAAATTATTTATGATTAAATATTATGCAAATTTCTTACTGGTTTTTATAATGCTCATATTATCAGAAAATTTGTATGCTCAAAAAGATGTAACACAGTTTCTTGGTATTCCTGTTGATGGATACAAACCGGAAATGATAGAGAAGTTGAAATCTAAGGGATTTACAATTAATCCGGATACAAAAGATGTCTTGGATGGTGAATTCAATGGAACAGATGTTTATATATTTACTGGGACAAACAATAATAAAGTATGGCGAATTTCGGTTGCCGATGTTAATACTATGAACGCAGGGGATATTAAAATAAGGTTCAACAATCTCTTACAACAATTTCAAAACAATAAAAAGTATTTACCTACGCCAGACTCCACCATATTAAAACTCACTATACCAGAAAACGAGGATATTTCTTATGAATTATCAGTTAATAGAAAGCGATATCAAGGAGACTTTTTTCAAAAGACAGCAGCATATGATTCTTTAACTGCAGAAAAAGACATTCTTTTAGCAAAAAAATCACTAAATGATACTGATGAAAAGAAACTGGCTTCTATAATATTAAGAACATATGAAGAAACAATTAAGAGCTTTAACAAATCTGTTTGGTTTATGATTAGCGAACGTGATGGAAAATATTATATCATAATCTTCTATGAAAATGAATACAACAAAGCTAACGGAGAAGATTTGTAAATAATACTAATGCAATATTAATCCTTGGTTCGTTTCCTCACGAACCATTTCTTAAATTTCCTACTGTATAATTTTATTTTACCTTGCTCAGCGGATCCGCTCACTTAATTAAAACTTATCCCGAATAGAAATAAAACCAATTCTGTTCCCTTCAGTTCCGCTTCGCTAAACGCTCATTCATTGCGCTTCGCTTATTTATTTCGCGATGCTTCGCGGAACTTCCGCACCCTTAAAATTTTACAGGAAAAAATAAAAATCTTGATTAATTTTTGCTTTACTGTCCTGGCGAAATTAACTACAAAGCCATGCGCCTTTCTCTCTCTTGCGCTTCCAGCTCCGCCGTCTCGTACCCCGACGACTTCGCTTCCATCGCTGCGTTCATTCAAGCCGCACCGCTTTTAAAATCATTCTCTGAATTCAGCATCCACGCAGCCAATGAAGCAGCGATTTTTTTTGTTGTAATCTTTTTGTTTGCTGCTTCATCCGCTGCGTATCCTTCCGCACAAAACAAAAACTTTCTGGCTAATCTAATTTGCCAACCGCTCAAACAAAGACAGCCAACGCTTCATGGGCGGAACACCATTCTGCATTTTATTTCGAACTCTTTGCCGCACCTGGTTTATAAAAAATAAAAAACTTCCGGGCTAATCTAATCTGCCAACCGCAAAACAAAGACAGCCAACGCTACATGGGCGGAACACCACTCTACAATTTATTTCGAACTCTTTGCCGCACCTGGTTTGTAAAAAATAAACAAATTCCGGGCTAATCTAATTTGCCAACCGCTCTAACAAATACAGCACGCGCTACATGTGCGGATCACAACTTCTACAATTTATTTCGAACTCTTTGCCGCACGTGGTCTGTGATATATCCTAATGATCATTAATATCCTTGAAAAAAAAACATCACTTCGCTAAGTTACTCGGTCTGCTCTGTCGCGTTCCTTCGTACTGTCGCTGCGTTCATTTTTTTTCATCTTTAAATTTTACTGTTATGTCAGTATTACTATTTAGTTATTATACCAATGGTTTGCATTGTAGTATCTGGTTTGTATCTCCTGGCGTTTTTGTCTATTCATCCAGGCTTGGTTATTATGTTGCTTCCTATTTCGAGCTCCCTTTTTAGGGGGCTTTTTTTTATTTATCCCAAACTCTGAATCGCATTTTTTTTGCTTACTTCGCTTCGCTCAACGCAAAAAAAAATATGCGATATCAAATCCTACGGATTTGTAAATAATGAAAAAAACTTCGTTTTTTCTAAAACCTTTTCCCAGTAAAAAAAATAGAAATTGTACTTTTTTGTTCCTTTATTGTTCTCAACTGGCCGCCAGAATTAAATATTCAAATTGTTCCTGGACTGTATTCCGGCTATTCAATTCTAAAGACATTTAAAAATAGAAATCCATATTTTTTGCTTGTTCGCTGAAACTGCCATACTCTTTCACTCAACTTCACTTCGCTTCACTCCGTTACATTCGCGCTCACTGCGCTTCGCTTCGTTTCAACGCTCATTCCACTTCGTTTGCTTCGTTCAACTTCGTTCATTCGTACCGCTGTTTTGATACTCCATAAACATCACCATTCACGCAGCAATGCAGCCGCAATTTTTTTGTTGTCATCTGTTTTTTTTGCGGCTGCATCCCTGCGTACCTGCGCTGCAAAAAAACAATACAAGACTGACTGTTCATTTTGCTAAATGAGAACATATTGAATTTATTAAAATTCGGATTGTCCTAACGACAATCTTAAAAGTATATCATTAAAAAGCTGGTTATCAAATAGGATTTTTTTTAGCAAGAAAAAATCATCCCATCTTATATCATACATTTGTGTGCTAATGGCAATTATAAGGAACGCTTAAATTCAAAGTCCAAACTTTTTACCAAATGAATAGATTGACTGTTGTTATTTCTTTTATAACTATAATTAATACACCTTGTTTAGCCCAAAGTTTAACTTACCAAGATTTAAAATTTGTAATGGAGCATTCTGTAGAAGACGCTGACAATTACTTATCTAAAAAGGACTTTCTCTATTATAGAACTGAAAATGAGGAAAACAGGGATTGTAAAACAATTTTCTGGTCTTTGAACCGAGATTCATATTCAAATAGAGCAGTTGCATTCATATCAAAATATTGCTTTGAACCAAATAATGGGTTTGTGTGGTGTCAATTAGGAGACCGAAAATCTTTTGATAATATAAAATCGTCCTGTAGGGCTTTAAAATTTAGGCAATCAACTACAGAGATAGATACGTTGGGAAGTCTCTGTACGACCTACCAGAATGACAAATATAATATTGAATTTTGCTCTGGCTTAAATTCTGGAACTAATCGAAATGATTATACAATTACACTTTCAATTAAAAAGAAAACGCAAAAAAAAGTTAATGCAATTAAAATATATGCAAATCAAAAATGCACTTTAGTTGGAAACTTACAATTACAATTATTTTATGGGGCTCCTAATTTTGGTGAAGATACTTTAACCGATGAAAAAGAGTATAGCTACATTCTTAACTTAGAAAACCCTATTCTTTTTTTGGATTCAGAATTAGGGTCAGGAGAATGGGAAACTGTGACAAAAATTCAAGTTATTACAAACAGAATGAACTTAGCTAATTTTATCAATAAGAAAGTTATTATTACTTGCACTCTTGTCGCTGCGCATACAGGTCATCATCATGCACCAGCAATAACTTGGGAATTGTTTGACATCAATTTATCGCAGTAAAAATTATAAAATATGCAAATTATTATTATAATTCAACGTCCAAAATCTTTAAAAATTTCTTTTGTTTACACGAGAACAAAATCTATTGCAGATGTTTTAGATGAATGTATTTGTGACTTTGCAAAAAGACTTTCAGGTTCATTTTCAACGGATTCGCTTTTGATAGATAGATATTCAAATGTCAATATTGAAAATTTTGTTTCTATCAGTTATAATACAATTAAAAATGTAAATTTAATATTTCAATGTTTTAATAAAGAGACAAATCAATTAATGCACAAACAAAAAACGTTTGACCTTACCTTATACTTTGATTCCGCAGATAAAGACTTTATAAATAATTTTATTGGAATTGATTATTTCATCCAAATGGGGAAAAAGGACTTTTCTTTATTAAATACCCTAACCACATATTAAACGCCTCCAACAAGAGTATTTGAAATAGCAAAGCGTCACGAAATGTAACATCAACAACAGTATCCAGCTTTGGTTCTGATCGTAACAGAATCCTATTATACATTTGTAGTTATCTTCGGCAACAGAAAATAAACAGCTTCGGTACAAGCTTGAAGGGTATCGAATGCACTTCTACACAGTCAATGCCGCCGCAATTTTTTTTGTTCTCATCTGTTTTTTTTGCAGCTGCATACCTGCGTAACCCGCGCCACATAAGACAACTTCCGAACTGGGTATGTTGTAAAAAAAATGAAAGAGTATTGAATTTTTAAAATTCGGATTGCCCCATCGGCAATCAAAAAAGTATAACTTTAATACACTGGCTACCAAATAGGATTTTTTTTTAAATGTAAAATAGTCCCATCTTACATCGTAAATTTGCGCGTTAGCGGCAAGGCTATGACCGACATACCGCAGACAAACAACATTTAAAAAAACATGGGACAATTTAAAGACTTATCAATAAAAGACGTAATTGAGGAAATCAATCAAAGCTACTTTTTACCTGACATTCAACGAGAATATGTTTGGCTAAAAAAAGCAGAAGAAAAGAAAATAGAACAACTTTTTGACTCTGTTTTGAGAGGTTACCCAATAAGTTCATTTCTATTTTGGAAATTGAAAAAGTCCGATATTGAAACCAATAGAGAAAACAGAGAAGTTACTGACAAGCTGAACTTTCAACTTTATAAGTTTCTTGAAAAATATGATGAACGAGAAGATCATAATGTTATAATAAATATTGAACAGGTAAACTCAAATGACCTACATATAGTTCTTGATGGACAACAGCGACTTACTTCTTTATATGTCGGACTAAAAGGAAGCAGAACTTTAAGACGTAAAAAAGGTTGGATTGACAACCCAAACGCTTATGAAGAAAAGAAGTTGTTTCTAAATTTGAAACACAAACCCGAATTTGACAATCCCGAAGATAATTTTGATTTTCAATTCTTGAAATATGACGAAACAACAAACACTGAAGACAAATTTTGGTTTAAAGTTGGCGACATATTAGAAATGGGGAGTGTTATTTCATACGTTAGAGATAACAACTTAACTGAAATTGAAGCAGAAAATTTAGAAAAGTTAAAAGAGGTTTTCTGTATTCAGAAGCAAATCTCATACTTTGAAGAAACTGAAAAAAGTTTAGATAAAGTTCTCAAAATATTCATTCGTGTTAATAGTGGCGGAACTCAATTATCGTATTCCGATTTATTGATGTCAATTTTAACGGCCAATTTTTCGTCTGATATTAGAGATTTAATGAACAAACTTGTTGACTCATTGAGCGAACAAGGTTTTGGAGGAATGGGCAGAGACCAAGTTTTGAAAACTTGCTTAATGCTAACTGAATGCCAACATATTTTTGCACTCAAGAATTTCAGTAAAACTAACATTCATAAAATTGAAGATAATTGGGAAGAAATTACCAATCAAATCTATTCAGCAATTAATTTGCTAAAAGAATTTGGTTATAGAAACAGATTAACTTCTGCTTACATTATTTCTGCTATTGCGTTTTACCTTTTCAAGTACAAAAGCATTTCAGCAGAGGACAAAATCGAAATGCTAAAATTTGTAAGATTAGCTCAAATTAAAAGCTACTTCACAACTTCATTAGACAACAAACTTGAAATAGTTGCAAAAGCAATTAGGGCTAACAATACATTCAAAGGAGTAAATTTAGAGTTAGCTAGCAATCAACTTCACCCATTGTCTATTTCAGAAGACGATATCGAACGAATGGTTGACTTACAATACGGTTCACCTGCAATTGTACCTATTTTGCAAATCTTGTATCCTTATTTGGACTATAAAAATTCGACATTTCACGTTGACCATATTTATCCAAAATCCAAGTTCAATGACAAGAATGAATTAATTGACCAAACTTATTTGTGGAAAGCCAATTACTTATATAATCTTCAACTTTTACAAGGAGACGAAAATAATAGTAAAAGAGCAAAAGACCCAGAAGTTTGGATAGCAGAAGAACTAACAACAACGGACAAAGTTTCGGATTACAAACTCAAAAACTATATAAAAGAAGACCTGACATTGGAGTGGAAAAACATTTCTGAGTTTGACAAATATAGAAGCGAAAAATTGGTGACGGAATTGAAGAAAATACTGCTGAACAAAGAAGCCCAGCCATTAATAGGGGCTTTGCAAAATGCCAGGTTCAGTGCTGAATCGAACAGTAGTAATTCTAATTAACATAAGTACAAAATTGAACATTTGTTCTTCTAAATCCGCCACATCGCCAAGGCCGCAAAACGTTACCAACCGAACAAACCACAACTTCCGGGCTAATCTTATTTGCCAACCGCTCGAACAGAACAGCCAGCGCTACATGTGCCTTCGGCGTTCTCTACTCAGTGATAGAATATGTCCTCAACAAATCCTATAAAAAAATACAAACTTTCGGGCTAATCTAATTTGCCAACCGCTCAAACAAAGACAGCCCACGCTACATATGCCTTCGGCGTTCTTTACTCAACGACAGATTATGTCCTCAACAAATCCGGTTAAGTTGTCCCGAAAAAAACAACCGGTCGACTAAAAAACCCCGCCAGCCAGGCTCGTTCCTCGCCGTGCCTGTCATGGTTTTGCTCCCGTTCGTTTTTTCGGGTCGGCGGTTGCTGTGTCTTTTTTCCTTCCCAAACAGCCCGGAAGGAAAAAATCCACACCGCCTTTCTGTTAGCCCGGTCGCGGACGGCCGTTTTTCCCTGAACACATGAAATCGACGCACAAAAAAACGGCCTGCTCCCTATGCGCCCCTGCGTCCCTCGGCGTCTCTGGCACAGGTGCCGGCTTTTGCGAAAAAAAAATTAGCATTGCTCATGCGAAAACATCCATTTCTTTTTTTTCGCAAGCCACGTTGTGTTCGGGCTCGCTTTTTTTTCCGGGAAAAAGTTTGCAGTAAAAAAAATAAATCCTGTACCCGGACAAAAAAAAGCTGCCGCCCTCTCCCCGCCAGAGGGAATGCGCGTAACCGGGGCGCGGGTTGACTGAGCTTTAGTACATGGAAGAAAATAAAAATCTTCGATGAAAGTCTGTTGACTGGACGCGAAGAAAAATAGGAATCTTCAACAAAAGTTTATTTACTGGACTTGAGAGAATCTTCTTTTTAAAAGAAAAAAAGTAGCGAAAAAAAAAGAAAAGATACGCCCTGGCAAGCCCTTTCACAAAACCCTTTTTCTTTTTCCAAAAGACTACGGCATAATGAAAAGAAAAAATAGGCTTCGCCAATTTATTTTTTCTTTTCACCCTTCGGGACTTATTCCGTTTCCTTTTGGAAAAAGTTTGCCAGTGCGTGAACAGAATACTTTCTTTTTTTTCCTTTTTTCTTTTAAAAATTAAATTTAAAAATTATGAAAAATGCAAACAACTTCTTTGGAAATTCTGTCGGTTCAGAAAATCTGTACAGGCATTCTTTTACAAATCTTATTTACACAGATGGAGTGCATGACCTTGCTGCAACATGCGGCGCTTATTGGCTCTTAGATTTAATCTTCAGCCATCAAATTCATGATGCGGTCAAAAAAGAATCGTTCCAGGTGTGGGATTTGAAAAGGGTAGAGGATAATTCCTTTACCATCATTGCAACAGATGGCAATCACAACAAAGTAACAACTCAGGAAATTCCTTTTAGCGATTTCCCTTATGATCTCGCCACCTTATGGCTGGTTGATAGTTGTCTGATGTTGCCTTGTGAATATTAAAAATATAGCGGTCTTACGACCGCTTTTTTTCATTTTTTAATCTTAAAATTATAGATATGAAAGTTTCAAATTTGACATTAAACATTACCTGGCAGATTGGTTCTGACAGATGGTTGCTAAATGATTTTTATAAGCTCGCTGAAGCTCATCACTACATTGATTTCACACATCAAAATTTCCTTTACACCTATCCTGCATTTGGCACTACTTATCAAGGTGGAAAATATTCTCAGTTCCACCGAGTGACAACATGTTGCCATGTTTGCGGCTACGAACCTGAAAGAAATTGTGGTGGTTATGGTGGTTTATTTTTGCAACGCTCCGGGCCAGGGAACAGAATGAATTTAGTTTGTGATGATCACATCACAGGATCTGACTTTAGCCGCCGCAATTTTCCTCCAACACAATTATCACTTTTTTAGGGCTAATACGAATAGCAGGAATACCCGGTATGAAGCTTATCAGCAATCCGGCAACTACAAGCAGTAAACCGGATAAGCTACTTTAATTTTGTTCGATAGCATTACCAGCAATACAATAATAATTATCAGCACTCAATAAAAAGAAAAATGTTCTGTCATAATGCAATA
>DATLTG010000163.1:0-2336 GCA_035533735.1 Bacteroidia bacterium | reverse complement strand
CATTACCAGGTTTAGCCGGAATTGTACTCACGATAGGTATGTCGGTGGATGCCAACATCCTTATTTTTGAGAGGGTTCGGGAGGAATTAGATCGAGGAAAAGGAAAAGCACTTGCCATTCGGGAAGGTTTTAAACATGCTTTGCCATCTATTGTCGATTCAAATATTACTACACTCTTACTCGGAATCGTATTATATACTTTTGGAACAGGTCCAATTCAAGGTTTTGCAACTACGTTGATAATTGGAATTCTTTCTTCTATGTTCTCTGCAATATTTATTTCCAGATTAATTTTCGAGAGATTAATAGATAAAAACAAATCCATTTCTTTTTCAAATAAATTTACAGAACATGCTTTCAAAAATATCAAAATTGATTTTGTTGGAAAACGTAAATACTATTACATCTTTTCAGGATTAATCATTTTTGCCGGAGTTATTTCTTTCACACAAAGAGGTTTCAGTTTGGGGGTAGATTTTAAAGGAGGTCGCAGTTATGTAGTTCGTTTTGATAATCCCGTTAAAACTTCCGAAGTAACAAATGATTTAACTAAAACTTTTGGCGGTGTGGCTCCTGAAGTAAAAACGTATGGAGAAAACACGCAATTGCAAATTACAACGGCATATTTAATTGACCAAAACTCCGACAAAGCAGAAAATCAAGTAGAAGATGCTTTGAAAACAGGTTTGGCTCCATTGAATAATAATTTTAAAATAATGAGTTCCGCGAAAGTAAGCGAAACCGTTTCAGCCAATATTAAATCAAAAGCATTATGGGCTATTTTCTTTGCTTGTATCATTATGTTCGTTTACATTTTTGTACGATTTAAAAAGTGGCAATATGGTCTCGGAGGCGTGGTAGCTTTATTACATGATGCTTTAATAATATTAAGTTGTTTCACTTTGTTACACGGATTTTTAAATTTCTCATTAGAAATAGATCAATCCTTTATAGCAGCCATCCTAACTGTAATGGGTTATTCCATCAATGATACCGTTGTTGTGTTCGATAGGATTAGGGAATACTTGCGCGAAACACACAAAAAAGATTTGGATCCGGAAGAACGTAATCGCATTATCAATTACGCACTTAATAGTACATTAAGTAGAACTATCAATACAGCTTTAACCATTTTCTTCGTGTTACTTGCCATTTTCTTATTCGGTGGCGAAACAATCAAAGGTTTTGCTTTTGCATTATTAATAGGTATTTTTATCGGAACGTATTCTTCTATTTGTATTGCAACGCCTATTGTTGTTGATTTTGAGAAGAAACACAAACCAGAACTTGCTACTGCTAAAGTAAAAAAATAATTTTTCAGTTCCCTGTTTTAAAACGCCTCAGAAAATATTTTCTGAGGCGTTTTTTTTGAATGCATCTTCCTGATTTTTTTTCGTTATTTTGTTCTGCAATTCATTTTTCAAAAAATGGCGATAGATAAAATTCCCAATTTCAGTTCTGAATTTACATTCAAAACCAGCCGAAGCGGTGGAAAAGGCGGACAAAACGTAAATAAAGTTTCTACAAAAGTAGAATTGGATTTTGATGTGAAAAATTCCGTTTTGTTATCGGAAGATCAGAAAAAAATAATTTTCAAAAAGCTTTTTAAACGCATCAGCAAAGAAGGAATTTTGCAAATTATCGTTCAAACAGAACGTTCGCAATTAGGCAATAAAAAAATTGCCGAAAAAAAATTTTACGATTTACTGAAAAAAAGTTTTTCAACTACTAAAAAAAGAATTGCCACCAAAGTAAGTAAAGCTGCAAAAGAAAAGAGACTGCTTGGCAAAAAAAATATTTCTAATAAAAAGAAAAATCGTTCAGGAAAAATCAGTTTTGATTAAGTGTATTTTTTTGTCATGTTGAACAACTTAAAGTATCTCGTTTTTTTTACATTAATTTTTTTTAAAAATTATTTTCTCCGTTTAAATTCTGTGCAAACAATGGCTGTGGCAATAGCAGCATTTAAAGATTCGACAGAATTTGTTTCGTTTACGGAAAAAGTAGGAATGGAAATTTTTTCGTTTATCAGCGGAAGTAGTTCGATCGAAATGCCATTCGATTCGTTACCGATAACAATAAAACCGTTGGACGTTAATGACTTTTCAAAAATATTTTCTCCGTTTAAAACAGTTCCGTAAATCGGAAAATTATTTTTTGTTAATGCTTCCAAAAAAATTGTTTTCAAATCTTCATAAAATACATTTACGCGCGCAATAGAACCCATTGTAGCCTGAACAACTTTCGGATTATAAATATCTACGGTTTCCAATGAACATATAATATTTTCAATTCCAAACCAATCGGCAATACGAATAATAGTTCCGAGATTTCCA
>DATLTG010000162.1:0-2602 GCA_035533735.1 Bacteroidia bacterium | reverse complement strand
GGGTTCTAAACCCAAAATAAAAGACATTAAATTAAGTGCCTTGCTTGAGGTTACAAAAGCTATTAATAGTAATCATTCGGTTACTCAGTTGTTAGAAATTTTTGAACACACGTTGCGCAATCAATTAAATATTGGCAAATTAATTCTGTTCAGCAAAGATGAAAAGTGGAAAATACTCCTTAAATATGGAGTCGGAAATGATTATAATAATGTGAATGTAGAAAAAGATTTCGCGAATTTAACTGAGATTACAACTATTGATTCTGTGTCTCAATCGCTAAAAAAAACGTTTGAAATTATTATTCCGATTTTTCATAAAACAATTCCATTAGCTTATGTTTTAATAGGAGATTTGAACGAAGATAAAGTAGAAGTAAGTCCGACAATTAAACATTTACCTTTTATCCAAACGCTTACCAATATTATAATTGTAGCGATTGAAAATAAAAAATTAGCGAAAGAAAATATTCGGCAAGCAGCTATTCAAAGGGAATTAGATTTAGCTTCTGAAATGCAATCGATGCTTTTTCCGACTACATTACCTCACGATAAACAATTAGATATTGCTGCGGTTTATTTACCGCATCATCAAGTGGGTGGCGATTATTACGATTTTATTCGATTAAATGAAAATGAGATTGCATTTTGTATGGCAGATGTTTCTGGAAAAGGGGTTGCAGCAGCACTTTTAATGTCTAATTTTCAAGCTAATTTGCGCATTCTATTTAATCACACTACTTCGCTTGCCGATTTGGTAAAAGAGTTAAATGCGAAAGTAATGGCGAATGCCAAAGGTGAAAAATTTATTACACTTTTTATTGCTAAATATAATATGGTTACACGAGTCCTTAATTATATAAATGCTGGTCATAATCCACCTTTAATTTCATCAGGAAAGAACACCAATTTATTAAAAATTGGTTGTACTGGATTAGGAATGTTTGAGGAATTACAAAAAGTAAAAGAAGGTATTATAAATGTATCACCTAAAACCACCATTTTGTGTTATACTGATGGAGTAGTGGAGTTAGAAAATAATAATGGAAAAGAATTCGGAATTGAAAATTTAACAAAAACATTAATTGAAAATCCGAATCTTGACATGACAAATTTAAATCAGCTTGTCGTTAAAAAATTAAATAATCATAAAGAAAATCAGCCTTACATTGATGACATTACATTGTTTAGCTGTCGTCTTTTTTAATTATATTTTTTTGTCGCTTAGTTTAAATGCTGGAATAAGCACCATCATCACAAAAGGAGATTGTGCAATGTGCATTAATGATCGAGATAAATCGTATCCTTTTAAATTGAAAGAGTGGAATAGATAACCAAATCCCATAAATACAAAAGCTACTGCAAATAGTGCGATGTAGACATATATGCAGAGTTTTAAAAAACTTTTTTTTGCGAATAATATATTTGTTACGAGTATCGTAAGTAATAAATAAATGCTGGAAAAAAGAAATGTAAAAAACCATTTAAATTTTTCTAATTGGATATAATTAAAATTTTTCATCCAAGCGATGGAGGCTGGTATATCATCATTTGCCATTTTATAATATTGAATGCCAATTTCGCGATTGATATGGATGAACATAAAATCTCGGAGATATCCGAAAAATATTATTATCGAAATAAGCAATAAAAGAAAAAATATTTTTCGCGTAGATAATTTATTCATGAATTTTTTTTACCGAAAATTTATTTACCCAAAGCATCCACAAAAAGAAAATGTACCCGTACATTAAAATAGTAAACGTATAACTGTGGTTGAATTCTGTCAATTTTATAGATCGAATTTCAATAATGGCTAAAGCCACAACACGCAATGAATTGAGTATTTGAATAGATAAAATGCCAAGTGGAATAAAAATTATTTTTTTTAACCATGGTCCCGGATATGCAATAATGAAACCGGAAAAAAGTGCGAATAATTCTATTCCGTTGCAATTATCTCCCATCCAAAGCCCATTTGTGCCTTCTATTCCAATAAGTCTATCGGTTCCTGTAAAAAGTTTGAATTGCATTAGCTCAAGAGTCTTTTTACTCATGGCTAATGTTTTATCAATTACAAATAAATCGCATTTTTCATACGGATGTAGCCAAAGCACATAAAGAACATACCATAAAAGATATAGTGCTAATGCCTTAAGCAAAAATAAAACAATAGGATTTTTAATAAGTGATGTATTCATTGAAAGAAAAAAACACCTGATTATAATTCAGATGTTTTTTTAGTATTGTCGATAATTTTTTTTCCGCCATAAATCATACCAACAGCTAAAAGCAGAATAATTCCACTGTTTATAGGAACACTACATGGTGGAGGCCAACAAGGTGCAGGACCTGGTCCTGGAGGAGGAGGTTGAGAAAACACTGAGTTTACAACAAAGGGACTTACTGAGAATAGTAAGATTAAAACTATATTTCTAAATTTTGTTTTCATACGAAATTATTTGTCGCAAATATATACAATATCTTTTTAGTAACTCATGTTACGCAAAATTAACCATCGGTTATTCATAACTATTTAAAATACATAAATAGATTCTTTGATAGCATAATAGCTTTGCTATATGCAAGGATTATTAGATTTATA
>DATLTG010000161.1:0-9405 GCA_035533735.1 Bacteroidia bacterium | reverse complement strand
TTGCCATTGAACTGATGGAACAGCGTGTACTGTGTTTAAAAATAGCTATTGCTGAAATGTTTTTATCAGAACTAAGCGTAACGAGTTCCGATATTTGTTTCTCATTTTCAAGAAACAGCCATTCCATAATGCAGTTTTTTTAAATAGATTTGTGAGAAGGATGCTGAGTACTTCCTTGTCCACCGTAGGCAGCACAATGTTGCTGACTTCTACACGAAACCATTGTTAAAACTAAAAATGCGATGGCTACTATTGCTAAGACTGTTTTCTTCATCTCCTTGTTTGTATTTAAAATTAATCGTCTAAAAGACAAAAATAAAACTTTTGTTTAAATATCCAATATTATTCTTCATAAATAGAGACATTTTGTTGAAATCTTTATAAGAATTTCATCAAAAAATCATTCTTTTTCTAAAAACGAATACCTATAATCAGTAGCAGGAACAAAGGTTTCCTTAATTGTACGTGGAGAAACCCAACGTAATAAATTAATCATTGATCCAGCCTTATCATTTGTTCCAGAACCTCTCGCTCCGCCAAAAGGTTGCTGTCCAACCACTGCTCCAGTAGGTTTATCATTGATATAAAAATTACCGGCAGCATTCACTAATTTTTTGGCTGCATACTCAATTGCATATCTGTCTTGTGCTATAAAAGCACCTGTTAATGCGTAATTCGAAGTAGTGTCCACTAAATGTAAAGTTTCTTCAAATTTGTCATCTTCGTAAACAAATACAGTTAATATCGGTCCAAAAAGTTCTTCGCACAACGTAATGTATTTAGGTTGTTTTGCCAGAATAATAGTTGGTTCGATAAAATAACCTTTCGATTTATCTGATTTTCCACCGATTACAATTTCAGCATCTTTGTCTTTCTGAGCGTTATCAATGTATTTAGCAAGTTTATCAAAAGATTTTTCGTCAATAACAGCATTGATAAAATTTCCAAAATCTTCCGTTGGTCCCATTTTAAAAGAAGCCAAATCTTTTATAACCAATTCTTTTACTTCTTTCCATAAAGATGTCGGAATATATGCTCTGGAAGCTGCTGAACATTTTTGTCCTTGATATTCAAAAGCTCCGCGTGAAATAGCTGTTGCCACTACTTTTGCTTCCGCAGAAGGATGTGCTAAAATAAAATCTTTTCCGCCCGTTTCGCCTACAATTCGTGGATACGATTTATACAAATGAATATTATTTCCAATGGTTTTCCAAATAGTTTGAAATACTTCTGTAGAGCCTGTAAAATGAATGCCAGCAAAATCAGGATGCGAAAAAATGACATCAGCAGCGTCTGGTCCGGAAGGATAAATTAAATTGATAACACCATCTGGAATGCCTGCTTTTATAAATATTTCCATCAATACATTAGCGGCATAAACTTGTGTGTTAGAAGGTTTCCAAACCACCACATTTCCCATCATAGCGCAAGAACTTGGTAGATTTCCGGCAATAGCTGTAAAATTAAATGGCGTTAAAGCGTAAATAAAGCCTTCTAAAGGTCGTTGTTCTACACGATTCCAAATACCTGCGGAAGAGTTGGGTTGTAGCTGATAAATCTCCGTCATATAATGCACATTGAAGCGCAAAAAATCAGTGATTTCGCAAGCTGAATCAATTTCTGCTTGATAGGCATTTTTCGATTGACCGAGCATTGTTGCTGCGTTTAGCTTAGCGCGAAAAGGTCCGGCAATTAAATCAGCAGCTTTTAAAAAAATACTGGCACGATGTTCCCACGAAAGATTTGCCCATTTTTCTTTTGCCTTTAAAGCTGCATCAATGGCTTGTTTTACGTGTTCTTTATTACTTTTGTGAAATTTTCCTAAGGTATGTTTGTGATCGTGTGGAGGTGACAAACGAACGGTTTCTCCACTTCTAATTTCTTTTCCGCCAATGTACATCGGAATATCTAATTCCTGCGAACGCAAATGCGCCAGCATTTTTTTTAGTTCCGCTCTTTCTGGACTTCCCGGTGCATAATTTTTAACAGGTTCGTTAATTGGGCTGGGCACTTTATAGACTCCTTTTGACATATTGATTTCAATTTTATGTTTGAAAAAATATTTTTTGAGAACGCGAATTTACAAAAAGAAAAATTAGTGATTGGAAGTTGTTTTAAATAATATTAATACAGAAAAATTATTTTTTACCACACCTTATTACAAACTCTGTTTGTGAATAAGCAGCATAAGCATTTAACTGCTCTGCAATGTATTTATTCCATTTTGTTTGCATTGTGGTATCGTTGGCAAAATTTGTTTCTTTATCATACAAGTCTTCTTCTTCATTTGCAGCTTTTGAAACGATTCTGCTTTTTTTAGCAATTATTTGATAAAACTGATTTAGGTTCGCAAAAGAAGTGTCCAGTATTTGTTTTCTAAACATTCTCGCATACCATTCTTTTATATCAAAATGCCCTTGTTCATGTCCTAATCTTTCATTATCAAGTACACTCGCCTCCGAAGTCTTACTTGATTGTGATTTAAGAAAAAAAGCGTAAACACTTACTTTTGTAGAAAGCCCATTAAATGGCTTGGAGCAATTGAAATTAATTCCAGTATATGCAATTGCTAGTTCACCCGCATATTTTGAAAGTTTTTTATCAAAGTCTTTCCACGTAAGTTTTCTGTTAGGAGACCAAACTATTTCATCTTTTTTAGAGTTGGGTTTTAAAGCCATACAAAGCCCTAATAGGACTATAAGTAAAAATATTTTTTTCATTTTAACAATTTTATTTGAAAATAAATTTTTTTCAACCTTCAAAACCTTTCAACTTTCGAACTTTCCAACTCTCAACTCAAAAACTTTAAACTAAAATTTAAATTGGATCCACATCCACCACTAATTTTACGTGTTTAAAATCTGAGTTTTCGTAAAAGCGAGAAAAACTTTTTTTCAAAACTTGTTTCGTTTGATTGAAAGATTTTTCACGTTCAATTTTCAATAAAATAGTTTTGCAATAATCATTTTTTATTCGCGCTACCAACGGATATTCCGGACCAAGTATTTTTCCGTTAATAGTTTGTTTCAATTCCGTTGCAAGTACATCCGCAGCATAATTGAGCAAATCGGCATCTTTGTTTTTCAAGGTGATTTTTAGCAGTCTGAAAAATGGCGGATAAAAAAAAGTTTTTCGATCTAAAATTTGTTCTTTATACATCGAAGCATAATCGTTTCGTACAACATTTTGAATAACAGGATGAGCTGGATTATAGGTTTGAACAATTACTTTTCCGCGTTTGCTTTTTCTGCCGGCTCGTCCGCTTACTTGCGCCATCATCTGAAAAGAACGTTCGTACGAACGAAAATCCGGAAAGTTCATCATGCTGTCCGCGTCTAAAATGCCCACTACACTTACGTTATCGAAATCCAAACCTTTCGTTATCATTTGTGTTCCTACTAAAATATCAATACGTTGATCTTCAAAATCTCGAATAATATTTTGGTGAGCATATTTAGAACGTGTCGTGTCTAAATCCATCCGCATAATGCGCGCAGTAGGGAAATAAAGCGACAATTCTTCTTCAATTTTTTCGGTTCCAAAACCTTTCATTTTTAATTTTGTATCTCCGCAAGCTTCGCACGCAGTTGGCGGAGCCAAAGAATAGCCGCAATAATGACAACGCATATTGTGAGCCGTTTTGTGATACGTTAAACTCACATCGCAATGAATGCAATGCGGAATCCAGCCGCAAGTATCACATTCAAAAACAGGTGCAAAACCTCTTCTGTTATGAAAAACAATAGCTTGTTCTTTGTTTGCCAGAGCAGTTTTTATTTGTTCCAATAAAATGGTGGAGAAATGCGATTTCATAATTTTTTTTCGCTTTTCTTCTTTGATGTCGGCAACAATTATTTCTGGCATTTCCACACCGCCAAAACGTTCAGTTATGGTAACCAAACCATATTTTTCTTGTTCGGCATTATAATACGTTTCCACTGAAGGAGTAGCAGAACCGAGCAATGTTTTAGCTCCGTGAATTCGCGCCAAATAAATGGCTGAATCACGCGCATTGTAACGCGGAGCAGGATCGTATTGTTTGTAAGAAGTATCGTGTTCTTCATCAACAATTACCAAACCTAAATTATGGAAAGGCAAGAATAATGCGGAACGTGCGCCAATAATAATTTTTCCGGCAACATTGTTTTCGTTTTTTTGCAAAATATTTTTCCAAACTTCTACGCGTTCATTGTCATTTAATTTGGAGTGATAAATGCTCACATTGTTGCCGAAATGTTTTTGCAAACGATTAATAATTTGAGCTGTTAAAGCAATTTCGGGCAATAAATATAAAGCCTGTTTTCCGCTCTCAATGCACTCTTGCATCAATTTAATATATACTTCTGTTTTTCCGCTGGAAGTAACGCCATGCAAAAGTGTTACCTCTTTTGTTGTGAAAATATTTTTTATTTTTTCAAAAACAGTTTGTTGAATATCGTTGAGTTTTTTTTCGGAGAGATTCGAAAAGTTTTTTTTCTCGAAACGCGAAATTTCTTTCGAATAAATTTCAAAAATATTTTTTTTAACAAGCTGTTGAATAACCGATGTGGAAGCTTCGGTAACGCGCATTAATTTACTTTTTTTTACTTCTTCCGTTTCGCCCGAATATCTTTTGGAAAGCTGAATAAAAGCCATCAGTACTTCCAATTGTTTGAAGGCTTTTTTCTCTAATTCCGAATATTTTATTTTCAAATTTTCTTCCTCTTCTGCGAAAGCGGAAAGCCGAATATATTCTTCAATTTTAGGTTTGTATTTTTCTTTTATTTCTTCCTGAATAATTACAAAACCTTTATCAATTAACGATTTTATAATTGGATAAACTGTTTTGCGTTCTACAATTTCTGCGGCTTCTATCAAACTTATTTCTGTTCTGATTTCGAGTGCGTCAATCAATAAAAATTCTTTTTCAGAAAGTATTTCTTTAGAAGTTTGATTATTGGGATGCAACATAATTTTTGTTTCGCTTCCTAATTTTAAAGCTGCCGGTAAGGCTGCATTCATTACTTCTCCAAGTGTACACATATAATACGAAGCCATCCATTCCCACCATTGAAATTGTACGGATGTTACGATAGGCGTTTCATCTAAAATATGTTCGATGTATTTGGCGGCATATTTTTGAGGTGCATTTTGATGAATATTTCGCACCAAAGCGGCATACAATTTTCCTTTCCCGAAATTTACAACTACACGTTGTCCTTCAGTAATTGAATTATTCCATTCTTGCGGTACGCGATACGTATATAAGTTAGGAACAGCAATAGGAAGAATAACATCTGCAAAAAGCGTAATCATTTTTTATTTTTTCAGAAAGATAAGAAGAGATTAAAAAATATTTTTTTAAGCGGATAAAATTTCCATCATTTTAAGCCATTCTGGATTTAGTTCAGCAATGTGTTTTGTTGCTTCTTTAAAAGGCGTAAAAATAATTTTTCCATTTACGCTGCCAACAACCATTCCGTGTTTTTTTTGTAACAAGGCTTCAACAGCTGCAAAACCAAGTCGGCTGGCAAGAACTCTGTCCATACAACTCGGATTTCCACCACGCTGAATATGTCCTAAAACAGTAACTTTTACATCGTAATTTGGAAACGAATTTTTAATTTTTTTTCCTACTTCCATTGCTCCACCTTCTTCTTCGCCTTCTGCCACAATAATTATTTTTGATGTTTTATCTTTTCGAGCATTTTTTAATTTTTCGATTAAAGCAGAACTGTCGGTTTTTATTTCTGGAATTAAAATATCCATTGCTCCTGATGCAATTCCTGTGCGAAGTGCAATTAATCCAGCATCTCGTCCCATTACTTCAACAACAAACATTCGTTCGTGTGATTCAGCAGTATCACGAATTTTATCCACTGCATCTACAACTGTATTGATGGCAGTATCGTAACCAATGGTGTAATCTGTTCCAACTAAATCGTTATCAATAGTGCAAGGAATTCCGATAATGGGAAAATTAAACTCCGTTTCTAAATCAGCAGCTCCGCGAAAAGTTCCGTCTCCGCCAATCGCGATAAGCGCGTCAATTTTATGTTTTTTGAGTTGCTCGAAAGCTTGTTCTCTTCCTGCTTTAGTACGAAATTTTTCGCTGCGCGAAGTTTTTAAAATGGTTCCACCGCGTTGAATAATATTTGCCACCGATTTCGGATAAAGTGCATTAAATTCTCCGTTCATCAATCCATCGTAACCGTGCATTATTCCAACAATTTCTAATTGATGATGTGCTGCGGTTCGAACTACTGCTCTAATACTTGCATTCATTCCGGGAGCATCACCACCCGAAGTAAAAACGCCAATTTTTTTCATTTTAAAAATATTTTTTTTGAAAGATTTATTTTAACTTTTTGATAGAATTGTTTTTACATTTTTTTCCAAACTATCAAATGTTGTTTTTTGTAGTGTTATTGTTTCTGTTGAAATAGTCCCATTTTGAACATCTTTATAACCAAAATAAGGAACTCCATCTTTGTAGCCATAAATAAAAATCTTCTTCTTTTGTCCTGATGGAAAATCATAAAAAGTACAAGTATTCGCTTCAATACCTTTGGACAAAACGGAATTCATTTTATCCAAAACAATAAACGCCTTCATCTTAATATCGTTAGGTGCATCCTTAACTTGCACAAAAAAATCTTTTCTTTGCCCTTTATAATCGCAAACATCCACATTTACCCACCCTAAATGCGTCATATTAAATGGATATGTTAAATAATCATCGTTTATCTTTTTACGTATTTCGTTAATTACACTTTGTTGTATTTTATATTTTCGTATCTCATCTAATGCTTCTTTTTTATTGATGCCTTTTTTTATTAATAATTGATAGGCGTTAGAAGCAGACAAATTTATCCCATAATTTTTTATTGACATTACCTTTCCTAAATGCTCTCCATTGTATAATGATTCAATTTGTTTCTTCTCCCACGAATCAACTTTAAATCCTTGAACGACAGCGATTTTACTCATTTTTTTTATTTCTATTTGAATTGTTTTATAAAACAACGAATCGCAATACCATAAATTTTTATCCAAATTATTCAGGTATATATTCAGGAAACTACCGTATTTTTTGAAATCTAATTGATATAAAAACTGAGCAGATGTAACAGCTAATTCAAATCTTTCTTGAAATTCGCGTGTGGCTACAAATGTATTTTCGTATTTAATATTTTCCACCCTTGCTATTTGCGCATTTAATGCATTTATGACTTTAGCTTGGTTTTCTTCATAATTTATAGTGGCTTCTCTAACCCAGGTGAAATTTAAAAATTCTATCGGTACTGGAATTAATGATTTTTCTAATGGCTGAGGCGAAGTCCAGTTAATTTGAGTTGTATTAGGAGAATAGTGTCCTTGATAAACTTCCATTTCTGCCTTTTTTTCTTTTGTAGGAATTTCAACGTATAAACTGGTTCCGTTTATAATTTTCAATTGCACTCCATTGGCTCCCTTAGCATCTAAGTAAATCATTCCTCCTGATTCTAACAATTTTCCATTGCTTTCTGTTTGAAGATTAGACAAAATCATATCGCTTTTATCAAATACTTCTTTTAATTTCAATCTTATATTGCCTTTATAAATTTGACCATTTTTTAACACAAAACAATTACGAGGAACAAAAATAAATGTCCCTTTTTTCCCCAACAACGTTGTGTCATCATTGCTTTTAATATTAAAATAATTAGCAGGAGGAGCAATTTTATTCGAAAAAGCGGTAAATTCTTTTTCCGCTTTTTCAGAAACAAAATGGGTTGTATCAGTGCTCTCATTTTTCTTAGTTATTGCAACAATATAATCCGTTTTCTTTACACTTCCCGTTGTGTCATTTTGTTTAGCTATTACTATAACTGAATCCGCCTTAGTGATCTTTTTAGTAGATTTATTTGAATTATTTTGGCAAGCAGTTGCCAACAAAGTAATCAGCAAAAAGGCACTATATTTTTTAAGTAAATTCATTTTTTGAATTTTTTATTTTCAGTTATCCTTCACCAATTTATGGATTTTTTTAGTGCCTTGATACATTTCGTATTTTAAAAATTTACATTCCAAAGCACCATTAAATAATGTTATTTTTCGCGATGGACGCAAACCGATAGCGTGAATAGCTTCCATATTTGAACTGATAATCCATACATCGTAACCAGAATATTTTTTTTTCAAAGTGCTGCCGATTTCTTTGTACAAAACTTCAATATTATCTTTATTCATACGTTTGCCATAAGGCGGATTAAAAATAACAACGCCTTTAGCTTCAGGTGGTTCAAAGTCTTGAAACGATGAATGTTGCACTGAAACTACATCATCTACTTTTGCTGTTTTGATATTTTTTTTCGCTTTTTTAATCATGTTTGTCGAAATATCGCAACCCATTATTTTCGGATTCAGATTGTCAATTTTATCAACAGCCGAATCGAAAATCAATTGCCATAAATCGGCATCAAAATCTTTCCATTTTTCAAAACCAAATTGTTCGCGAAAATATCCAGGTGGAATATTATTAGCGTACATAGCCGCTTCAATTAAAATAGTTCCAGAACCGCACATCGGATCAATTAAAACGCTGTGTTTATTCCAGCCGCTTAATTGAATCATAGCAGCTGCCAATACTTCGTTAAGTGGTGCTAAATTTATGTTTTCGCGATAACCTCTTTTATAAAGCGCATCGCCCGAACTATCTAAAGAAACGGTACACGTAGTTTTAAAAATATGAATGTTGATGCGAAGTGTAGGATTTGTTAAATCAACAGAAGGACGAATATTATATTTCTCGCGGTATCTGTCCACAATGGCATCTTTTGTTTTCTGAGAAATGTATTGCGAATGGTTGAAAAGATCGGTGTTTAAAGCAGTATCAACCGCTAATGTTTCGGTAGGTTCTAAAAATTCTTCCCAATTTATTTTTTTAATTTTTTCATACAAATCATGCTCATCCGAAACTTCAAAATGCGTGATTGGTTTTAAAATTCGTAATGCAGTACGCAAACAGAAATTGGCTTTGTACATAAAACCTTTATCGCCTGTAAAGCTCACTGCGCGATTGTGTTGCTCAATATTTTTAGCACCTAATTTCAATAATTCAGCTGCCAATAATTCTTCCATTCCGAAAGCTGTTTTAGCAAGCATTTGAAATTCATTCGTTTCGTTTTCCACCGTTTATATTTTTTACAAATGTAACGATTGGAATTAAATTGATAATTAAAATGTGATTGAGTGATGAAGTAATTAGGTGATGAAGAAAATAAAAAATATTTTTGGTGATAAAGTAATTAAGAGATAAACTAATTGACGATAGATAATTGAAAATTAAAATGTGGAGAAAAAAAGCAAACGACATTCTAAACTTGATTCAGCATCTGCACGGAAAAAGCCTCATCCCCAGCCCTTCTCCAAAGGAGAAGGGAG
>DATLTG010000160.1:0-4138 GCA_035533735.1 Bacteroidia bacterium | reverse complement strand
AGCGACCAAATTTTTCAATTTTATCAAGAGCAGCGGCATCCAACACTTTTCCTCTATTATAACTGCGTTTATCATCCCATTGTAAGGCTGGTGAAACGTGATCATTCATTCCAAGATCAAGATCGGTGAGCATAATAACAGGTGTTTGAAGTTGTTCCGTTAAATCAAAAGCATCAGCCGTTAAATCAAAACATTCTTTTGGTGTGGATGGAAAAAGTAACACATGTTTGGTATCGCCATGCGAAGCATAAGCTGCTTCCATAATATCTGATTGTTGCGTTCTTGTTGGCATTCCGGTTGAAGGACCTGTTCTTTGAACATCAATTAAAACGGTTGGTATTTCAGCAAAATAAGCTAAACCTAAAAATTCATTCATGAGCGAAAGTCCGGGACCGCTTGTTGCAGTAAACGAACGCGCACCATTCCAATTAGCGCCAATTACCATTCCAATGGCTGCTAATTCATCTTCCGCTTGAACGATTGCAAAATTCTTTTTTCCTGTTTTTTTATCCACACGAAATTCTTCTGCATAATTTGTAAAGGCTTCTACTACTGAAGTAGAAGGCGTAATCGGATACCAAGCTGCCACAGTTGCTCCTGCATAAACGGCTCCAAGTCCGCAAGCTGAATTTCCGTCAATCATAATTGAATTGCCAATAAGATTACGTCTTTCAACATGAATTTCTAAAGGATATTCAAAATTATTTTTTATATAATCCATGCCTAATTGCAACGCTTTTATGTTAGCCGGAATTAATTTTTCTTTTCCTTTGAATTGTTCTCCCAATAAATTTTCGATTTCGCTAAACTCAATATTTAGCAAAGCTGCCAAAGCACCTACATAAATTATATTTTTAAATAATTGTCGTTGACGCGGATCGGAATAAGCCTCGTTACACATTTGCATCAATGGAATCCCAATATAGTTAATGTCTTCGCGAATGTATTCGGAATGTAATTTTTTTGAATTGTCGTATAAAAAATATCCGCCTGTTCTTACAGAAGCAATGTCGTTTAGCATACTTTGCGGATTCACACAAACCATTAAATCTATTCCTTCTCTGCGACCTAAATATCCTTTTTCGCTAACACGTACTTCGTACCAAGTTGGCAATCCTTGTATGTTGGATGGAAAAATATTTTTCGGAGTAACCGGAATTCCCATTCGGAATATGGCTTTAGTAAACAGAAAATTAGCACTCGCAGAGCCTGTTCCATTTACGTTTGCAAAACGCACAACAAAATCGTTTACTTTATTTTCTTTCAATGACATGATTTTTTTCCTGCTTTAGTAACATTATAAAAGAATTTCGACATATCCCAAGCTGAAGTTGGACAGCGTTCTGCACACAAACCACAATGAAGACATACATTTTCATCTTTCACCATAACGCGTTTTGTAGGTAGCGTTTCTGAAACATATAATTCTTGACTTAAATTTGTAGCCGGCATTTTTAGCATAGATCGTAAATCCGTTTCGTCAGCATTTTCAGTAAAAGTGATACAAGCAACCGGACAAACATCTACACAAGCATCACACTCAATACATTTATCAGTTGTAAAAACAGTTTGAACATCACAATTCAAGCAACGTTCAGCTTCTTTAAATCCAGTAAGATGATCGAATCCGAGTTCTACTTCTTTTTTAATATTTTTAAGAGTTACTTTTTTATCTGCTTGCGGAACAATATATCTGTCATCAGTCTCAACTTCACTATCATAAGCCCACTCGTGAATTCCCATTTTTTGACTTACTAAATTAACGTAAGGAGAAGGACGGTCATTTAATTCTTTTTTTGAACATGCTAAATCAATAGAAATAGCAGCTTGATGTCCGTGTGCAACTGCTGTAATTACGTTTTTTGGACCAAAAGAAGCATCGCCACCAAAAAATATTTTTTTGTGTGAAGAAGCAAATGTAATTGGATCAACAACAGGCATTCCCCATTTATCGAAATCAAGACCAAGATCACGTTCTATCCAAGGAAAACTATTTTCTTGACCAACTGCAATAAGTACATCATCTGCTTCTATAAATACATCTGGAAGACCTTCTGGAACTAATTTTCTTTTTCCATTTTCATCATAAACTGCTTTCACTTTTTCAAATGTCATTCCTTTTAATTTTCCATTTTCTACAACAAAAGTTTTTGGAACATGATTGTCAATGATTGGAATATCTTCGTGAGCAGCATCTTCTTTTTCCCAAGGAGAAGCTTTCATTTCTTTAAACGGACTACGAACAACTACTTTCACTTCTTCTCCGCCTAACCTACGCGCAGTGCGACAACAGTCCATTGCTGTGTTTCCTCCACCAAGTACAATTACTTTTTTTCCGATTTTTTTTGTGTGCTCAAATGCAACACTGCTCAACCAATTTATTCCAATATGAATGTTTTCGGCTCCTTCATTTCTTCCCACTAAATCAGGTAAATCTCTTCCTTTTGGTGCACCAGTTCCAATAAATACAGCATCGTAATTTTTTTCTAAGATGTCTTTTAAACTGCTAACATAATTGTTGAAATGTGTATGAATGCCAAGATCAAGAATATAATTTACTTCTTCATCAAGAACAGTTTCGGGAAGTCGAAAAGCTGGAATTTGACTTCTCATAAAACCTCCACCTAATTTTTGTTCATCGTATAAATGCAATTCATAACCAATTGTAGCAAGGTCGCGAGCAACTGTAAGTGAAGCAGGACCTGCACCAATCAATGCAATTTTTTTTCCATTTTGCGGAAAAGGAGCTTGTGGCATTCGGTTTTTTACGTCTCCTTTGTTATCCGCAGCAACACGCTTAAGGCGACAAATTGCAACAGGTTCTTCATCAATTCTACCTCTTCTGCAAGCAGGTTCGCAAGGTCGATCGCAAGTACGACCTAACACACCAGGAAACACATTCGAATCCCAATTAATCATATATGCTTCTGCATATTTTTGTTCAGCAATTAGCCGAATGTATTGCGGTACCGGAGTGTGTGCAGGACAAGCATATTGGCAATCTACCACTTTGTGAAAATACTCCGGGTCTTTAATATCAGTTGGTTCCAAATAGATATATTTTAAAAATTAAAACGTATTATTTTTTCTGAATTTATACACGATTTACAGGGAATCAAAAATAAGATTATTAATTTGATATTTCAAAACAGGTTAAAAAGTTTTTTTTATAATTCCTTTTCGAGAGGCAATCAAAATGTTCTCTAAAATTTCTATATATGAATTATTGAAGGTTTGCGTGCGCAATTTTTTTGTTATTTTGTACGAATAAAGTTAAATGAAAAAATTAGCGTGTTTTACATCTAAAAAAAATGACTGAAGAAACAGAAGTTGAAATTCCTGACGAAGATCAAGAGATGTATGAACATCATCGTTTTGTCGCTGCCAAAGGTCAAGAGCCTTTGCGAGTGGATAAATTTTTGATGAACAGAATTGAAAATGCTACACGCACCAAAATTCAGCAATCTGCTGAAGCAGGAAGTATTTTGGTGAATGATAAAAAGGTAAAATCGAATTACAAAGTAAAAATTAATGATGTAGTAACTGTTGTATTTGCTCGTCCTCCGCGTGATATAGAATTGATTCCTGAAAATATTCCCATCAATATTGTGTATGAAGATGATGATTTAATCATCGTGAATAAAGAAGCGAACATGGTTGTTCATCCCGGTTACGGAAATTATAAAGGAACTTTGGTAAATGCGTTGGCGTATCATTTACAAACTTTACCAACTAATTCGCAAAACGAAAAATACAAAGAAGAAGCTGCATTACGACCAGGTTTAGTACATCGTTTAGATAAAAATACTACCGGAATTATGGTGGTTGCCAAAACCGAAACGGCAATGGTAAAATTGGCAAAAGATTTTTTTGATAGAAACATGGATCGCAAATATGTGGCTTTGGTTTGGGGCGATTTTAAAGATGACGAAGGAACTATTGAAGGGAACATTGGTCGAAATGTAAAAAATAGAAAAATGATGGACGTTTTTCCAGATGGCGAATTAGGAAAACATGCCGTAACACATTATAAAGTGTTGGAACGTTTTGGATATGTAACGCTTATTGAATGTAAGTTAGAAACTGGTCGCACACACCAAATTAGAGTGCATTTGCAACACATCGGTCATTCCCTTTT
>DATLTG010000159.1:0-3657 GCA_035533735.1 Bacteroidia bacterium | reverse complement strand
AAAGTATCATTTGGATTTATTCCATCAATGGCATTTGGATTTGCAGCAATAATATCTTTAATTTGAACTTGATATGCTTTTGAAATTGCATAAAGCGATTCTCCTTGTTGGACAATATGTAAAAAATATTTTTTTCCGTTTATAATGGTCGTTTCTGTACTTTTTTTAACAACCGAATTAGTTTCTTGCGCAATAGAAACACAATTTAAAAATAAAAAACAGAGAAGAAAAACTCGAGTTATTGTTTTCAAAAAAAATATTTTTTTTACGTGGCGCATTTGTATCAATAAATTAACAAGATTATTCCCACTCAATGGTTGCAGGCGGTTTGGAACTTATATCATAAACAACTCTGTTTATTCCTTTTACTTTATTGATAATTTCGTTGGAAACTTTTCCTAAAAATTCATAAGGCAAATGACACCAATCTGCGGTCATTCCATCCGTTGAAGTTACCGCGCGTAATGCAATAGCATTTTCATAAGTGCGCTCATCGCCCATCACACCAACGGATTGCACTGGTAGAAAAATGGCACCTGCTTGCCAAACATCTTTGTATAAATTATTTTTTTTGAGTTGCTCGATAAAAATAAAATCGGCTTCTTGTAAAATTCGAATTTTATCAGGAGTAATTTCGCCCAAAATACGTATTGCAAGTCCTGGTCCAGGAAATGGATGGCGATTTAAAATAGCCTCATCAATTTCCAATACTTTTCCCACTTTTCGTACTTCATCTTTAAATAATGACTTGAGTGGTTCCACAATTTTCAGTTTCATTGTTTCCGGTAAGCCTCCAACGTTGTGATGCGATTTGATAGTTGCAGAAGGACCTTTTACAGAAACGGATTCAATCACATCGGGATAAATGGTGCCTTGCGCCAACCATTTCACGTCTTTTATTTTTTGAGCTTCTTCGTCAAAAATATCAATGAAAGTCTTTCCAATGGCTTTGCGTTTTTTTTCCGGATCGCTTGTGTTAGCAAGTGCAGTATAAAATTTTTCTTTCGCATCAACACCTTTCACATTCAAGCCCATATTTTTGTAAGAAGCAAGTACGTTTTCGAATTCGTCTTTTCGTAACAATCCGTTGTCAACGAAAATGCAAAATAAATTTTTACCGATAGCTTTATGAAGCAATACCGCAGCTACACTGGAATCAACACCTCCAGATAAACCCAATACTACTTTATCATTCTTTAACGTATTTTGTAATTCGGAAATAGTTGTTTCTACAAACGAATCGGGTGTCCAGTTTTGGGAACAATGGCAGGTATTTACAACAAAGTTTTTCAACAAAATTAATCCTTCCGAAGAGTGAAAAACTTCCGGATGAAATTGAATTCCAAATGTTTTTTCGTTTTTAATCTGAAAACCTGCCACTTTTACATCGTGTGTGCTAGCGACAATTTCAAAATTTTCAGGAACACTTGTAATCGTGTCTGCGTGCGACATCCAGACTTGTGAATTGGAAGATATTTTTTCAAATAAATTATTTTTATCGTTTACAAACGACAAATTTGCTCTGCCGTATTCTCTGTTTTTAGATGGCAAAACTTCGCCACCATTTTGTTTTGCCAAAAGTTGCGCTCCGTAACAAATTCCGAGCAATGGAATTTTATTTTTAATGATAGACAAATCCGGATTTGGAGCGTTTGAATCTCTTACTGAAAAAGGACTTCCAGAAAGGATAACACCTTTAATGTTTTTAGTGATTTCAGGAAAATGATTGAAAGGATGAATTTCGCAATAAACGTTTAATTCGCGCACTCTTCGTGCAATTAGTTGGGTGTATTGAGAACCAAAATCAAGTATTAAAATAGTTTCCTGCATCTGGCAAATATATATAAATTATGTATTTATCTATTCTCTAATTCTTCTGAAATAACTAACAATCTAAAATCAAACGGGTTCAATTTTTCTTTTAATATTGAAATAAAATGTTGTCCGTTTTTTAAATAAAAAGGAATAAAATTATCGTAACGTTCCTGCATTTTTGTTTCCGGAAAAATATTTTTTTTGATTTTTCGCAAACGATTAATAGCCACTTCTTGTTTTTGTTTTTCCGCTTTTAGAATTCTGTTTTCGATATTTTTTAAGCCATGTATGTTTTTTTGTAATTCAGCTTCTACCATTGGTTTTAAAGTAGTATCTGTTTGAGCCGCTTTTTCGGAAAGTTCTAAAAATAATTTTTTTAATTGCGAAATTTCTGATTCCAAACTCAAGTTCATTTCGCTGTTATTTTTTACGAAATCTTTTACCAAATCTTCTTCTTCCAAAAATAAATTTTCAATCGGTACAGCTAAATTTTTAATTTTTTCAGCATTGGCAGCGTCCAACCATAAAACCGAATTTCTCAACAGTAAAATCGGAAAATTAATATGATGATGATCGAACATTTCTTTGTATTGAAGCCAATACGAAATTTCTCCTTGACCGCCAACATAAGCTAAATTGGGCAATATTTTTTCTTGATACAAGCAACGCAAAACTACGTTTGGACTGAATTTTTCAGGATAATTTTTCAGTTCTTCTAAAATTTCTTTTTCAGAAAAAATAATGTCTGTGTGCTGAATTTGATATTTCCCATTTTCAAAAATAATTCGCCCGCGTACTTTTTCAGTAATATAAAAGCTATTGATTTCGCGCGGATGTACAGGTGCAGAAATATTGTTTTGTGCTAATTTCTCAATCGTATTATTAACCAATTTAAAATTGGTTTGATGCAAAATATCATCTTCAACAATTTCTGAAAATATTTTTTTGAGTTGTTTGTCGGAACCGTCCAAAACAAGCAATCCGTATTTTCCAAAAAGTTCATTGACCAAATATCGAGTAGCTTCCGCGAGATTATTGTTTTTTAAATATGCATCTGTAAAAAGTTGCATCAAATAGGTTGCGTTTTCGTTTTTTCCAACGATTGTTTTTAGTTCATTGAAAAATTCAGTGAGTGAATCCGTTTTAATATTACCAACGGAAGTGCCAACATTTTCAGCATTTTCCCACTTAATTGTTTTTCCGAAAAAATGAATGTGATTGATTTCTTCAAAATCATGATCTTCTGAAGCCATCCAATAAATGGGCACAAAATGGTTAGTTAGAAATTTATTTTTCAAATTCTCTGCCAAATTAATGGTAGAAATAATTTTATAAATAAAATAAAGCGGTCCGGTAAAAAGGCACAATTGATGACCGGTGCAAACGGTAAAAGTGTTTTCGTTTTTAAGTGATTCTATGTTTTTAAAAACAAGCGGAAATTTATTTTCAAAACTTTTGTTTTGATTTTTTAAAACATCTGCTAAAATGGTTCTGTCAATCTTTTCAGCTTTTTTATCTTCAATAGCTTGTTTAAACGAATTGATATCGGGTTTGTATTTATAAAAATGCGAAAGCGTTTTTTCGCCTTTCAAATAATCAATAATTATTGAAGGAAATTGATGTGTTTCGGAAAGCGGAATAAATGATGTTTGCACGCGACAAATTTACGAAAAAACAGTTCCGTGCAAGTCATAATCTTCGGCACTTGTTATTTTAATAGGAGCAAAATCGCCAATGCGAATAAAATTATTTTTTGCTTCCACCAAAACTTCGTTATCTACTTCAGGAGAATCAAATTCGGTGCGACCTACAAAATAATCGCCTTCTTTTCTATCAAATAAA
>DATLTG010000158.1:0-2447 GCA_035533735.1 Bacteroidia bacterium | reverse complement strand
CGGTTCTATCAATAAATTTCTGACGTAAGTCATCGTTGCTTTCTCGTTTAATTTTCCATTTCATAGATTGCGCACTGTGCGGAGAATGCTCGTCATTTGGACCAAACATCATAATAGAAGGCCACCACCAGCGATTAAGAGCATCCTGCGCCATAGCTTTTTGTTCTGGTGTTCCTTTGGCAAGATGCGCCATAATTTCATAACCTTGTCGTTGATGAAAACTTTCTTCTTTACATATACGAACCATTGCGCGAGAATAAGGTCCGTAAGAACAACGTTGCAACATTACTTGATTGATAATTGCAGCTCCATCAACTAACCAACCAATTGCGCCCATATCTGCCCAAGTAAGCGAAGGATAATTAAAAATACTGGAATATTTTGCTTTTCCGGTATGTAACTGATTTAATAATTCAGCGCGATCAATGCCAAGTGTTTCGGTTGCACTGTATAAATATAAACCATGTCCGGCTTCGTCTTGCACTTTGGCGAGTAAAATAAGTTTGGAGCGCAAACTCGGAGCGCGTGTAATCCAATTTCCTTCGGGAAGCATTCCTACAACTTCGGAATGCGCGTGTTGCGACATTTGCCGAATAAGTTGCTTTCGGTAAGCTTCCGGCATATAATCTTTCGGCTCGATGTACTCGTTAGCATCTATTTTTGCCTGAAAGTTTTTTTCAAATTGATCTATATTTTCCATTTTGTTTTTTTGCTTGGTTCACAAATATACGCAATAATGGAAATTTTTACTGATTTCTAACAATAAAACTTCTTTCGCTAAATGCAGGAAGTGCAACTGGTGCTTCATAAAAAAAGTCTATTTCATCCATACTTTCTGCTAAGCCCAAACTGTACAAAACAGGCACAAAATGGTCGGGAGTAGGTGCAGCTAATTTTCCCAACACGTGACTTTTTTCGTAATTTATTAATTCTGCAAAGCTTCGTGTCTCAATTTGTTTTTTTAACCAAGCATCGTATTCATCTTCCCAACCAAACTTAGTCATATCGCCAGTTCTAAATTTTTTCATAACCAAAGGCAAATTATGAATAAGCGATCCGCTGCCAATTATAAGTACGCCTTTATCTCTCAATGATTTTAATTGTTTTCCTAAGTCAAAATGATATTCAGGTTTTGCATTATAAGCAATACTTAATTCAAATACCGGAATGTTGGCATTCGGAAAAAGGTGCATTAACATTGGCCAAGCACCGTGATCTAATCCCCATTCAGTAGTTGCTTGTATAGTCGGAATTATTTTTGCTATTTCCTTCGCCACTTCTGGTGAACCTTTGGCTTTGTAAAACACTTCGTAATATTCTTTTGGAAAACCGTAGTAATCAAAAATTTGTTTCTGCAAAGGCGAAATATTTACGTAACTAATATTATCTGTACACCAATGTGCGGAGATAACAACGGCTGCTTTTACCTCATAATTTTTTTGCAAATCCAAACCCAATTCATACAATTTATTCCAAAAAGGTCTTTGTTCTCTGCTCATCGGAATATCCATTGGGTTGCCGTGAGAAGTAAACAACACAGGCATTCGCTTACCTTGAATAGGCAATTGGCTGGTTATTTTTTCGAAATTATGTAGGTCCATAAAAAATTATTTTCAGTATGCGGTTTTTTATAAAATAAATGGAATTAACATTTTTGTTTTTTTAGCATAATCGTCATATCCATTTCCGTATTTTTCTTTCAATGTTACAAAAAATAATAATAAAAAAGAGATTTGTCCACACCTAAAATTTGGCAATGGACTAAATGACATTACACCCAACATTGATGAGAACAAAAGAAATGGTGCTAAAAAGATTATCTTTTTGATGATTTGCTTTACAAATGTAGATTTGCTGTGGAAAGAACAAATGCTTGGATAGATGCATTCAAAGCTATTTTAGTACGTTTTGAAACAAATAAAATTCACTGAAAATCATTGAATATATTGGCTTTTACTGTCATTTTACTACGGCAACTTTAAACAACTTTAATGTATTACTTCAACCTGAGCAAATCCGTTCATTATAATTTCTCTTTTATATTTTAATTTTTTTTTAATTGTATATTGTTCAAGGTACTTATTTTTTGACCAAGAATCTGCGCTGATTCTCGTAGCATAAAACCAAATGTAGATACTTAAATTTTTAATTGAGAAAAAGTATTTTGTTAATGATATAAAGTTTCCATTTCCACTTGGTGTAAGAATAATTATTTTACCCTCTTTTTTCAATATTCTTTGTGCCTCATTTAATATATAATCAATACTGTCCTTTTTTAAAAGAAAAAGAACATTACAAATAGTTATGTAATCAAAAGTATTGTTATCAAAGGGGAGTTCAGTATTTGCTTTAATTAAAAATAGTTTAACATTCGTTTCTTTTAATTTATTTTGAGCTTCTGAAAGCATTTCAGTGTTTGTATCAATTCCAATACATTCAATTTTTTT
>DATLTG010000157.1:0-4730 GCA_035533735.1 Bacteroidia bacterium | reverse complement strand
TAACACGCAATTCTCTTCCTGCTTGTATGGCATAGGTTTTTTCAACGCCTTGATACGACATGGCAAGTGCTTCCAAATCTTTCAACCGTTTGATATATTGTTCTACTACTTCTCTTCGTGCACCAGGTCTGGCACCTGAAATAGCATCGCAAACTTGTACAATCGGTGAAATCAAATCGGTCATTTCAATTTCATCGTGATGTGCTCCAATTGCATTGCAAACTTCCGGTTTTTCTTTATACTTTTCTGCCAATTGCATTCCTAATATAGCGTGAGGAATTTCAGGAGAATCGTCAGGTACTTTTCCAATATCATGAAGCAATCCGGCACGTTTTGCCATCTTCACATTTAAGCCCATTTCGGCAGCCATTGTTGCACATAAATTGGCAACTTCGCGCGAATGTTGTAATAAATTTTGTCCGTAAGACGAACGATATTTCATTCTTCCAACCATTCTTATTAATTCAGGATGCAATCCGTGAATGCCTAAATCAATAGTTGTACGTTTTCCAATTTCAATAATTTCTTCTTCAATTTGTTTTTTTGTTTTCTCTACCACTTCCTCAATTCTGGCAGGATGAATCCTTCCATCCGTTACCAATTGATGCAAAGCCAAACGTGCAATTTCTCTTCTAACTGGATCAAATCCTGATAAAATAATTGCTTCCGGAGTATCATCTACAATAATTTCAATTCCGGTTGCTGCTTCTAAAGCACGAATATTTCGTCCTTCACGACCAATAATACGACCTTTAATTTCATCGCTGGCAATGTTAAAAATTGAAACAGAATTTTCAATGGCATGTTCCGTTGCAACGCGTTGTATTGTTTGAATAACCACTTTTTTAGCTTCTCTATTGGCAGTCATTTTTGCTTCATCCACAACATCTTTAATGTGCGACATTGCATCTGTTTTTGCTTCTGCTTTAAGCGATTCAACTAATTGTGTTTTGGCTTGTTCAGCCGATAAACCTGAAATAGCTTCTAATTGTTCTACTTGTTTGCGATGCGATTTATCCAATTCGGCTTGTTTTTTAGACAGCAACTCCAACTGATTATTCAGATTGGATTTTATTAAATCTGCTTCGTTTTGTTTGCGTTGCAATTCCTCTAATTTTTGAGAAATAGTTCCTTCTTTTTGTTTAATTCTGTTCTCTGAAACTACAATAGCGTTGTTGCGATCGTTAATTACTTTTTCGTGTTCCGATTTCAACTGCAAAAATTTTTCTTTCGCCTGAAGTATTTTATCTTTTTTAATTACTTCAGCTTCAGTTTCTGCATCTTTCAATACATTTTTTGCTTTCTTTTCAATACTTTTTCTGATAAAAGTAGAAGCGGCTAAAATACCAACTCCAAGTCCCACAATTACTGCGGCAACTATGATGATTATTGTTATTAGATTTATTTCCATGTTACATTTTCTAAAATTGATAAATAATAAAATCGCATAAAATCACAAGCTATATGCGAAATTTAATTACATCAATAAAACATGAACGGAAATTAAAATAGCGAATGCTACTTTTGTAGATGTGTTTCGGCTGAATTTTTCAGGTGCTCAGAAATGAACATTTCTAATTGAGAAAGTTTATCTGTTAACTCTGGCATTGGTTGCAAAAGTTTTTTTTCAAGTGTCAGATTTTGAACTGCTAATTGTAATGCACTCATAGCAATCAAATCTTGTTTATCACGAACAGCGTAGCTTTGTTCATACTCTTTCAATTTTTTATTTATCAAGGTTTCTGCTTCGCGCACATTTTCAGCTTCATCCGTTTTAACGGTAAGCGGATATGTACGTCCTGCTATGTTTACCTTTATTGAAAGTTGGTTCATTTATAATCCTGTTTATCAGCTTGTTTCTTTCGAATCAAAAAAATTAATTATTCAAAAGAGCCATGCACTTATCTATTTCCCGCACAAGTTCATTTATTTTCGACTTTACGTCTGACGTATTTTCGCTTTCTTGTGAAATTGCCTGTGCAAGTTTAGCAATTTTGTTGCTTTCTTCCAAATTTTTAATTGTATTTTTTTGATTTTCAATTAATTGCATTAATTCTTGTTGTTTCTTTTCCTGCAATAAAACTTTGTCGTGAAGCTTTTTATGCTCACGAACCAAAATTTCCACTTTTGCTTTTAAACTTTCAAATACAGAATTCCGTTTTTCCATTTTTTTAATGATGATACAAAAGAAAGAAAAATTTTTGGATGTTGGATTGTATGATTTTA
This sequence comes from Bacteroidia bacterium, assembly GCA_035533735.1. GTDB lineage: Bacteria > Bacteroidota > Bacteroidia > DATLTG01 > DATLTG01 > DATLTG01. The sequence goes on along the minus strand of DATLTG010000157.1, from coordinate 2,504 downwards.
GATTTAGTTATCAAGTATCAAGAAAAAAATCAAACACTAACATTTATTTGTGCAAATCTTCTTAAATAAGTTTCGTTTTGTCTTTCATTGTCAAATACCTTTATCGCCATATTAAAATCAATTATGAAATTTTTTAAAATGCTTTTCCGTTTAAAAAATAATTTTTCAGAAACCATCTTTTGTGTTTTTGTTTTTTTGCTATCATTCAATATCAACGCACAAAATACCTTTCCAAAAAATTATTTTCAATCGCCTTTAGCTATTCCACTTAAATTGGCTGGAGATTTCGGTGAAATTCGCCCGAATCATTTTCATACTGGAATTGACATTAGAACAGAAGAAAAAACGGGTTTAAATGTATATGCTGTTGCTGATGGTTATGTTTCGCGGATAAATGTATCGACTTGGGGTTATGGAAATGCGCTTTATATAACACATCCAAACGGATTTGTTTCCGTTTACGGACATTTAAGTGCGTACAACAATACCATTACAAAATACCTTAGAAAAGAACAATATCGTTTAGAAAAATACGCGGTTGATTTAGAATTAAAACCAACCGATATTCCAGTAAAGAAAGGCGAAATAGTGGCATTTTCAGGAAATACAGGAGATGCTGTTGGACCGCATTTGCATTTTGAAATTCGTGATGAAAAAACGGAACATCCATACAATCCGTTGCTTTTCGGCTTTAATGTAAAAGATAACATTGCACCCAAAATAAATGATATTGCAGTATATCCATTAGATAGATCAAGCAGCGTAAACAATGAAAATACAGTGGACAGGTTTCGTGTAACGACAATTGGAGATAAACATTTTTTGAAAAAAAATGACAGTATTGTTGTTCATGGAAACATTGGTTTTGCTATTGATACGTATGATATGATGAATTATTCAGGTAGTGTGGATGGCGTTTATTCTATTGAACTTCAGTTAGATGGAAAACGAATTTATTTTAGCGAAATGCAAGAACTTGATTTTAGTAAAAGTCGTTATGTAAATACTTTTATAGATTATCCGGAATTTTTAAAAACAAGAAAAGCCTATCAAAAAAGTTTTTTATCAAAAAATAATTCGCTGCCCATTTATAAAGATGTTGTAAACAGAGGAATTATCAATTTTACAGATAACAACAAACACGAACTGAAATATATTGTAAAAGATTTTTCAGGAAATACGTCAGAGCTCCAATTTACGGTTCAAAGTGAAAGTCGAAAAAAAATATTTTTGAGCGAACCAGACAAAGCATATTTTGATTGCGACAAAAATAATACCTATCAAACAGATGATTTCAACATATCAATTCCCGCTTATTCATTGTTTGACGATTTGGGATTTACTTATCAAACGGAAGAACCAAAAACAGATAGAGAATTAGCGCCACTTTGTACCATCGAAAATAAATATGTGCCTTTGAGTGGCTCATATACATTGGCTATTAAACCATCTAAAGAAATAAAAAGTGATTTGCAAAGCAAAGCGATTGTTGTATTGTTAAACGGAAAATACGCATCCTACGAAGGTGGAGAATGGAGCAACGGATATTTAAAAACAGATGTAAAAACATTCGGAACATTTACAATTATGCTTGATACAATTCCTCCAGTTATCAAGCCTTTTAATATTTATTCTGGAAAAAACATGAGTAAATTAAAATCTATTGAATTGCAAATGCACGATAATTTATCAGGTATAAAAAGTTATCGCGGAACGATAGATGGGAAATGGGTGTTAATGCAATACAATCCGAAGAGAGATATGTTGTATTTTGATTTTGATGATTCGATAACTTCAGGTAAACACGTTTTTAAAATAGTGTTAACGGACAATGCCGATAACAGCAGTTCTTATGAAGCTGAATTTACGCGCTAACTTATTTTGTTATAGTTGTTTCCACAGAAGCATTTATTTTTATTGGCGTAAAATAACTACCCAATTCAATAACTACATGCCAAGTTCCATCAGCAGGAATGCTAAATACAGCAGGCGATTTTTCAGTGTGTCCGCCCATATATTTATAAGTATGATGCTTTTCGTATTTAATGTAATCGAAATTATGAAGCAACATTACTTTTGCAGGTTTGTCGAAATTAACTGTAACAACAGTACCTTCGTGGGCTTTTACTATTTGATGTAAGTATTTCATGACTTGAAGTTTTAGAAAATTATTTTAAGAGAAATATTTGATTATAAATGTATTACAAAATAATTCCGATACCAAATTTACTTTTCAACTATGACCTTTAACGAACTGAAATCTTTTTTGGACGAGAAAGTGGAAAAATATAACAATACTTCCTTTATTGAAAGCGATCCGATTTCTATTCCTCATCAATTTACAAAAAAGGAAGACATTGAAATTTCGGGATTTTTAACAGCTTCCATTGCTTGGGGAAAACGCTCTATTATTATAAATAATGCCAATAAATTAATCCAATTAATGGATTTTGAGCCACATCAATTTGTGATGAATGCGCAAAAAAACGAGTTTAAAAAGCTGA
>DATLTG010000156.1:0-6346 GCA_035533735.1 Bacteroidia bacterium | reverse complement strand
GTTTCATTTCAGCACTTTGTATTTCAGGTTGAGATTTTAGGGCTGTGGTGTAAATTTGGTTGTAATTAGAAGTCAAAATACTTTCTGCGGGCACATTAAGTTCGGGTTTTACAATAGTAAATCCTTCCACAGAATCAATGTCTAATAATTGCGCTAATGTTAGGTAAGAAATATCTAATTGGTTTTGAGCCGTTGTTACAGACAATTCTTCGGATGCTTGTTGTGCTTGTATGTCCAACAAATTTCCTTTTGGCAAATTTCCTACGTTCACTAATATCTGTGTTCTATCCACTTGTGAATTAATCACTTTTAGTTGATCGTTAGCTTGTTGCAATAATTCTTGATTCATCAATATTTGTAAATAATCGGAAGCAATATTTAATGAAATATCGTTTTTCTGCTTGTCCACATCGTATTTACTCGACATTAAATCATATTCACTTTGCTTAATAGAATTATAATTTTGAAATCCACTGAAAAGAGTAACATTACTGCTTATTGAGAATCCATCCGATAGCACTTGGGTATTATCAAATTGGTTGGTAAATGGATCTATTCTTTTACCCCAATTATAGCTGTGAGAAGCATTTCCGTTTAAACTGGGTAATACCTTTCCTTTGTTGGCGAGCAAAGTTTGTTTTGAAACTTCTTCATTTAATTCGTTTTGTTTAATCTGCAAATTATTTTTGAGTGCATAATCAATACACTGTTGTAAACTCCAAGAATCGCCAGCTTTGTGCTCTGTGTTTTGTGAAAAACAAGGCTTAGAACAAAAAGCAAGAATGGGAAGAATAAAAAAATAAATTTTATTTCTATTAATCATAAATCAAATTCAAAAAATTATCGCCAAAGTTAGAAAATACTGTGGTTTCTAAAAACTATTTTTTTGAATTGAAAATCTCTCTAATTTAAAAGCCGCTCAAAACATAGAGCGGCTTTTAAAAATGGATGGAATAAAAATTATTTTTTAGGCAAGATTTGCTTAATTAAAAGTTACTCTGCCGTATTTAAAATTTTTTCTTTTATCGCCATAAATAATCATAGCTGTGGGACTCACTTGTAAGCTTAAATTCGGTCGTAAAATTACCTGCAAATCTTTTGCATCAAACATCGGATTACGTTGTTCATTTCCTTTTTCATCAATTGTAACCAACATAGCTACGGATTTTTTTGGATTACCCATAGTTTTATAATCATCCGGGTTTTGTATTTTCAAATTTTTAATATTGTCATTGTAAATAAAAAACAGTTTTTTTCCTACTTCTTGCAGCGAGTAAGATATGTAAATTCCTCCATCATTTGACGATACCTGCTTTTTAACAATACATTTTGTCCAAACCACCGAACCATCAGCGGAAAAATTGACCACTACAATATAGTCAGCATTATAAACAGTGGAAGTATATTGAGTGTGTGTTTGAGCGTCATAAGATGTAACAACAGTTACCCAATATTGCTCAGCAATCATATAAGCCGTACCGTCATCATGAAATAAAATTTTATCGGCTTTTAAATAATAAATTTCTTTGCCTTTATCGACTTTCTTCACGCTCATAAATTTTTCTAATATATTTTTATCAAAAGCTTTGAAGCCAGTATTTACAACATTTTTTGTTTTTTCATCTATTTTAAGATAAAAAGATCCAATACTGGAATAGCTGTCTTTGTTGGAATAAAAACCAGCGCAAACTAAATCTCCAGTCGAATTGAGTTTAAAAGCAACACTTGTAATGTATTTTTCACCAAGACTTAAATCGTATTCTTTTAAAGCATCAGCAGTGTGATTGTAATATACAATTTCATATTTGTAATTGGGATCGCCTTTTTGATGTTGATCTTTTTCCAATTCTATTTTTGCTAACATATACACATCTCCATTATTGTCAAGTGTATAATCCGAAACAGAAAAGTTTTTATCTTTATAAGGTAATTCTATCTCTTTAGACCAAATTTCATTCAAATTCAAATCCAATACTTTGCAGTGAAATTGATGCGGCTCATTTTTTTTGTAGGTTTCGTTACGATAAACTAAAATTTTACTGCTGTCGGTAGATAGAATGGTGTTAAAAGAGCCTTTGTTGGTTCCAAACAAACCTGATTTTGTAACTTCTATCTCGTCTATTTTTTTTGCATCCGGATTCACGGTTCCATCATCATTTACAGATTGCACGAAATCAAAGTTTTTCTTTTGGGAAGAATTGAAATAACTGGTGAATAAAATCATTTTTCCTTTCACATAAAGGAGGTTGCCAAATTGTTCTTTTTTTCCATTTGTTTTCGGCATCAAAACTTCTTGTCTTCGAACCTGTGTCATATCGCTTTTTGAGTATTCTTCAAAAAAGATGTGCCCGTCAGAAAACATTGTTTCCGGTTGTGTTGTCAGCGTATAAAAAGAAGTAGCATTTTCGCCAACAATATTATTTGTCCCATTTGTCCCAAGCATTACCTCTCCTCTATAGCTGCTTTTCATTTCAGGTCCCCAAGTTACTTGTACATTTTGAGCACGCAAATTGGGCACAATAAATAAAACAATTAGTAAGGAAAGAATTTTGTAAGTGTTTTTCATATAATTTGGGTTTTTAATTTATGCCACTAAACTAAACTATTTTTTTGAATTGAAAAAAATAATATCCAAATGTGTACTTTCGCAGAAAATATTTTTCAGATGAACGCACTTGTTACTGGAGCAACAAAAGGAATTGGCAGAGAAATAACTTTCGCACTTGCCAAAAAAGGCTATGATTTGGCTCTTATAGCTCGTACTGAGAGCGACTTGGAAGAACTAAAATACGCACTCAATTCTCAATATCCAAGCCGAAAAATTATCTTATTACCTTGTGATATTTCTCAAAAAAAAGAAATCGAAAAAATAACAAGTTTCCTGAAAAAAGAATGGATAACATTGGACGTTTTAATAAATAATGCGGGCATTTATACAACAGGAACCGTTACCGAAGAAGCGGATGGAATTTTAGAATCTTGCATTGCTACTAATTTATTTAGTGCGTATTATATTACACGCGCTTTCGCTGATATGATGAAGAATGCAGGGAAAGGTCATGTTTTTAATATGTGTTCGGTACTCAGTAAAAAAGCTCGCGTTGACGCTTCTGCTTATACCATTTCAAAATTTGCATTGCTTGGTTTTAATAAAGTTTTGTGTGAAGATATGCGCTGTTTTGGAGTAAAAGTAACCGCTATTTTGCCAGGTTCAACTAATACTGCTTCGTGGGATGGCTTCAATGCGCCTGCCGAAGAATTTGTGCAACCGAAAGACGTTGCAAATGCAATTATAAATGCGTTGGAAATGTCCCATTCTGCACTTGTGGAGGAAATAGTTGTAAAGCCATTACATCCAGGAATATAATATTTTTAAAGTGACCAAAAGAAAACTACAACGCTTTGCGGAAACAGAAACTTTCCAAAATGTTTTTCATGTTTGTTACGAAGATTCTTTGAAAAATTTTCCGTTAAAGGGAAAATGGAAGACGGATTTTTTCAAAAATAATTTTCCGATTGTTTTGGAATTGGGTTGCGGAAAAGGCGAGTATTCTGTTGGATTAGCTGAGCGGTTTCCCGAAAAAAATTTTATTGGTCTTGATATTAAAGGTGCGCGTATTTGGCGCGGTGCGAAAACTGCTGTCGAAAATAAAATGACGAATGTGGCTTTTCTGCGAACACGTATTGATTTTATAACATCTTGTTTTGAAGACGGAGAAATTTCGGAAATTTGGATTACATTTCCTGATCCGCAACCTCAGGAAAGTCGAGAGCGAAAACGACTTACGTCAGATTTATTTTTAAATCGCTACAAAAAAATTTTAAAGCCCGAAGGCATTGTTCATCTAAAAACAGATAATTTTCCGTTTTATGAATACACGTTGGAACAAGCTAAAAAAAATAATTTTTCAATTCTAAATTTTAGTTCGGATTTATATGCTGAAAAAAATAATTTTTCGATGGACGAAAAATCTGCGGAAGCATTAACACAAATACAAACTTTTTACGAAAAAAAATTTTCGGACTTAGGATTTAAAATCTGCTATTTGAGTTTTAAAATGTAATCTTAAAATTGATTAATTTTTGTATTTCTTTTTAATCTGAACAATAATTCCTGCTGTTACAAACGCTCCGCTCCAACCAATTGACATACTTTCATTGTTAGGATAAACAGCCGTGTTTGTAGAATATCCAAAAGAAGAACTTGCCGTTGTTGTTAATGTTCGATAGCCAGTTCTTACTTCAGCACCAAACATTTTTTTTGTTCCAAAAAAATATTTTCCAACAAGCGCAAAATGAGCACCAAAACCAGAACCACTGTAGGTTCTATCTACACTTATAATTGTTGAAGTGTAAGTTGCAAAGTGATCTACTTCTGAACCAAATAACATTCCGTATTCAAGTCCAAATTCACCTCCAATTTGTATATTATTAGTTGGTCCAACGCAATGCTAGACCTGTCCGGCAATACTGGTACTAAACAAATTAAAATACATATCACCATTAGTGCCATCTAAAAACACAGCAGTGTTGTAAAGCGCATGTGAATTGGAAATAACATCTTGGCTTTCAATATTTAAATTATTTTTATCAGAGAGTTGAAAAGATAATCCGATAACTAACTCTTTATATGATGGAAATCCTTGATCTAATTGAGGTGCGCCATCACCGCCAGCGGCAAATAATTTTGTCCAATAATTATCAAAGTCTCCTCCATCGTAACTATTCATTATGGATGTACGAAGTCCGAAATAGATGTATTTCAATTTGGATGTTTTTCCATTATTTCCATTATTGTTCAATGTATTTTTGTTTTCGATTGGTGTTGGTGGAACAGGCGGAGGATTTGCAGGTGGAGTTGGTGGTACTGGTGGACTTGGTTTTATTCCTGTAGAACCTTGGTTAAATACATCTTTTGTTCCGTCCGCATATTTTATCATACTCACTTGGTCTTTTGCAATAGTGTAAACCGGACTTGTTTCTCGGTTTGCATATTTTTTATATTTTATTTCTGTTGTTCCAACTTCTTGAACCACTGCAATTATGCGTGTTCCATTCGTTTGAACAATTGTATCTTGTGCTTTCGAAATTTTCGAAAGCACAAGAAATGCAGAAAAAAATAAAATTGTTTTAATGTTTTTTGTATATAATTTCGTTTTCATATTTTTGCATTTGGCTATACAATATTAAATCAATTTCTCGAATTTGCAAGAATTATTTTAACCCGTTTCTGACTTGTAAATAACTAAAAACAAGTAATTTAAAAAATTAATATGCAAAAAAGCAAAAACGAAATTGATTTTTTTGAAATGGTCTATCAAGTAGTACGATTGATTCCGAAAGGACGAGTTACAAGTTATGGCGCTATTGCTCAATATTTAGGAACAGCGCGTTCTGCCAGAATGGTTGGCTGGGCGATGAATGCTGCGCATAACAAAAAACCGAAAGTGCCGGCTCATCGTGTAGTTAATAGAATTGGAATGCTTAGCGGAAAAAATCATTTCGAAACTCCTTTTAAAATGCAAGAATTATTAGAAAAAGAAGGAATTAAAATTTCAAAAGATCAAATAAAAAATTTCAAAAAACATTTTTGGAATCCTACTATTGAGTTAGCTTTGTAAAATAAATATTGAAATAATTGAAATGAAAAAAATAATTTTTGCAGGACTTTTTTTAACTATCAATTTTGGCTGTACACATGAAACTGTTTTTAATACAGTTGTTGTAAACGGTCGTTATTCTTTGCAAATCCCTGAATATCTTTCCGCTACTGCCGATTTGGTTCCACATGCATCTTTGCAATACGATAATACTGAAAAAGAAGTGTATTTGGTTGTTATTGCCGAATCAAAAAAAGATATGGAGAATTACAATTTAGATTACGATTTGAAAACTTATTATCAAAATATTGTGCAGCAGCCTTTTGCCGATAGCGTTCAGAAAGAAAAAATTACTTCGCCAATTATTAAACAACTGAACGGAGCAAAAATAATGGAAACAACGCTTACCGGAAAAGTGCATGGAGGTTTAGTTTCGTATAAGTTAGCAGTTGTTGAAACGGCTACTTCATTTTATCAAATACTTACGTGGACGGCTGCTAATAAACTTCCGAAATACGGCAAAGATTTACAACATATTATTGATTCTTTTCAAGAAATGCCGCAAAAAGTGGAGAAGAAAAGCACGAAAATAATTATTAATAATACGTAATCATAATTTCCACCCTTCTGTTGGCTTCACTTTGATCATTATTAATAGGATTCGGATAAATCATATTCCTATTTCCATAGCCTTTTGAACGCACTCGTTTTTTTGCTATTTTTTGAAGAATAAGATATTTTTTAAC
>DATLTG010000155.1:0-2799 GCA_035533735.1 Bacteroidia bacterium | reverse complement strand
TGAATTTAAGCCTTTGTTTGCTAATGAATCCATCGCGAAAATTGGACAAAATATAAAATACGATTTATCTGTTTTGAAAAATTACGATGTGGAAATAAAAGGACTATTGTTTGATACAATGATTGCTCACTTTCTGATTCAGCCGGATATGCGTCACAATATGAACGTGCTTGCTGAAACCTATTTGAATTATTCGCCTGTAAGCATTGAAACACTGATTGGAAAAAAAGGAAAAGGGCAACAAAGCATGCGCGATGTAGCCATTGATTTGATAAAAGAATACGCTGCGGAAGATGCCGACATCACGCTTCAACTTAAAAACACGTTGGAGCCAATGTTGCAAGATGACCAAATAAAAAAACTTTTTTGGGAAATGGAAATGCCTTTAGTTCCTGTACTTTCCGCGATGGAAGCCGAAGGAATTGCGTTAGATAAAAATGCGCTAAACGAATTATCGCTTCAATTACAAAAAGATATTTTATCGGTAGAAACCGAAATTCAGCAATTAGCGGGAACTTCTTTTAACATATCTTCTCCAAAACAAGTAGGCGAAGTATTATTCGAGCTTTTAAAAATTGTAGAAAAACCAAAAAAAACTAAAACCGGTCAATACGCAACCGGTGAAGATGTGTTGGCAAAGCTTTCTGCAAAGCATTCTATCGTTGGTAAAATTTTAGATTACCGAGAATTGGTAAAATTAAAAAACACGTATGTAGATTCGCTGCCAGAACTTATAAATAAACGAACTGGCAGAATTCATACTTCCTATAACCAAGTGGTTGTAGCAACAGGAAGATTAAGTTCCGACAATCCGAATTTGCAAAATATTCCTATCAGAACGGAACGTGGGCGAGAAATTCGCAAAGCTTTTATTCCTCGAAACGAAAATTATGTACTGCTTTCTGCCGATTATTCTCAAATTGAATTGCGCATTATTGCTGCACTCAGTAAAGATGAGGAAATGATTGCCGCTTTTCATTCTGGTCAAGATATTCACGCAGCAACTGCAGCAAAAGTTTATGGTGTTGAATTAGAAAATGTTAGTTCAGAAATGCGCAGAAATGCAAAAATGGTAAACTTCGGAATCATTTATGGAATATCGGCTTTCGGACTTTCAGAGCGATTAAATATTCCGCGAAGCGAAGCAAAAGAAATCATCGAAAATTATTTTTTAAAATATCCTCGCATAAAAGCATATATGGATGAAAGTATTGATTTTGCTAAACAAAATGGCTATGTGGAAACGGTAATGGGAAGAAGAAGATATTTGCGCGATATCAATTCCGCTAACGCAACTGTTCGTGGATTTGCCGAACGAAATGCCATAAACGCGCCAATACAAGGAAGTGCAGCCGATATGATTAAAATTGCAATGATTCGAATTCAACATGCTTTGCAAGAAAAAAATCTTCAAACAAAAATGCTTTTGCAAGTACATGACGAATTGGTTTTTGATGTTCCGAAAAATGAAGTAGAAATAGTTAAACCGATAATCGAAAATTGCATGAAAAATGCTATCCCAATGCTTGTTCCTATTGAAGTAAGTATCGGCATAGGAGCCAACTGGTTGGAAGCACATTAATTTTTTATACATTTGTCCTTAATCTCTTTTTAGAGAAATAAAATTCAAAAAATAATTTTTTAAATCATGAAAACAACTACTCGCTTTTTTTCGGTGAACTTACTTGTTGCAACCGTTTTTGTAATCGGAATTTCTGCTTGTAATTCTAATAATACAAACGATAATAATGGATTAAACGCATCAAATACAAAAGCGCCAAAAGATACCACCACACGAAAAGCTTCTGCAAAAAATATTTTTTATTCTATTCCTTCGCCAATAGAAACAGCGCAATTATTGAAAGCTGCTGGAGCCACTTATAATAAAGATTATTTGAATCCGCTTGAAAATATTTCTAAATATGTTACCTCCAACGGGAAAGCATTGAATTTAGGCGTTTATGGAACCGATTTAAGTTTCACCAGCATTTTCGATAAATCACAAGAATCGATGTTTTATTTGAAATGCACCAATACACTTGCAACCGGACTTGGCATCAACGGAGCTTTTGGAGAATCAACCGTTTCGCGTGTGCAAGCAAATATGGATAATAAAGATTCAATTCTTCACATTATTTCGGATGCGTATTGGGCGTCAGATGCGTATTTAAAAAACAATGATCGTCCAAATACTTCTGACTTAATAATTGCTGGAGGTTGGATTGAAGGTTTGTATATTGCAACTCGAATCGCTCTTGTTTCTAACAATCCTGAGATTACGGAACGCATTGCTGAACAAAAATCATCCTTGCATAATTTAATTGGCTTACTTCAAAATAGCAGCACTCCCGATGCAGATATTACAAACCTTACCACACAGTTAAGCGATTTATTTACAAATTTTGCGGCATTGCCAACCACAGAAACCAAAGCAACTGTCAGCACCGACAAAAACAATCAGGTAACTACAATTGACAATAAAAGCAAAACAAGCATAACTCCTGATCAATTAAAAGCCATTTCCGCAAAAGTAGAAATCCTCCGAAATAATATTATTAAGGAATATTAATTTTTGGTTTGTTTTTGGAGTTCGGAAATAATTTTTTGTATGATGCTGTCAAAACAAATTTATCAATCACATAATTAATCTTTAATAATTTATATAATGGAAAATTTAAAACTTTTAGAGTACATATCTGAATTAGAAGTAAGAGTGCAAGTCGCAGAGGATTTTATGAATGCATTTATAGAACTTAATAATCTAAAAGTGCCACCTCAACACGAACTTACGGATCATTA
>DATLTG010000154.1:0-5515 GCA_035533735.1 Bacteroidia bacterium | reverse complement strand
CTTCTTTTAATCTGTTTTCGATATGTATTTTTTGAACCGGTGTAATCGGACTATCAATGATAGCAGTAGCTACCAAACCAACTTGTTTTTTTTCTTCGTCAAATAATGGTTTTATGCGCATTGTAATATCCATACGTATTTTTTTAAATTCTTATGGCGACAAATATACTATTTTGTATTTGCGTAATTTTTAAATTTTTGTTCCGTTTTACGAAATCTAATTTCCATGAAATAAAATTCACAGTTAGTGATTTTGAAAAAAAAGTATATTTGTTTGAGTTTATTTTCATTTTTGTAAAAGAGAGACATCTCATCACATGAAAAATATTTTTTTAATTCCTTTTATTTTACTTGGTTTTGCTGCTTCTGCGCAAAAAGATTCTACTTCCGGACAGTTTTCGTTTGGGATGCGCAGCACCATCAGCACTTTTACAGATGCGCAAAGTGTTGGTTTAGGTTCTGGTGGCGAGTTTCGAATACGTATTACCAAACACATGAATACCGAATGGTATGGCGATTATATTAACACCAATATTCAAAATTTAGGTTACAGACATGATGGACATATTGGTTGGTCGGTTTTATTTTATTTAGACAAAGAGCCCCTTTCAGTAGGAAAAGTAACGCCTTATATTTTAGCCGGACAGTGTTTCGATTACACCGATGTACATGCCGATTATAAAAATGTAAATATGCAAAGATGGAGTGCAGCTGCGGCTCAAGGCGGTTTTGGAATTACGTATAATATTACTTCCAGATTTGATTTTTCGGCTTTAACGCAATATATGATGCACCTCGGAACCAATGTGGAAACGCAAGTGGAACATATTGATTTAGGCGCACCACCAATAGAAGGTCCAGCATATTTAAGTGTTACCAAAAAAAGTGGCGCATCCTTAGATGGACATTTATTAATCACCTTTAGTGTAAATTACAGATTAGGAAAATTATGATGCGAAATTTTATTTTAACCATTGCTATTTTCTTATCCGGTTTTTCGTATTCCAATGCGCAAAATGATTCTGGATTTGTACACAAAGGAATTCTTGCAGGAGTTGGAACCATTGGCGTTGGCGAAATGCTTTGGAATAGTACTTCCAATGTTTACATCACTGGAAATTTAGAATATTATGCACAAAAAAAAGTTTCTGTGCGTGGCGATGCTTATTTCTTCGTCAATTCGCTTACGCAGAATAGTCAGTTGAAACAAAACAGTTCCATTTATTTCGGAGCATTTTATCATTTCCCAACACATTCCGGTTTCGATCCTTTAATTGGTTTTCAACCCGGAATTGCTTTTGCTAAAACCACCGATTCTGCTTACGGAAAAGCAGATCCAGGAGCTGCTGCACCTTTATTTTCCGTTGTAACGGGATTTAATTTTTTTGGCGATAAATGGTTTCACATTCAAGTAAATGTGCGCTACGCTGTCGGACAAGAATCTACCGAACAAAGTCAATTTCGCCTCAACGAATGGAGCTTTAATTTTGGTTTGGGTTGGAATATTGATTTGCTAAGCAAGAAATAAAAAAATATTTTTTAATTTGATTAAAAATAAAAAATTCTGGTTAGAAGAAGCTCCTAAATTAATCCTTCTTTGTTTTGTAATTTCATTTGCATTCATTCTCTTTTACGAGCTTTATCTAATAAAATATCCAAGTTGTTCTGAAACTATTTTTAAGCTTGGACGTATTTCATCTAATATATCTTACTCAATTATTGCAGCTTCTGTTTTCTATTGGATATCTCAGTATATTCCTGTTTATCTTCCGAGGCAACAAAAAAAAACAATCATTTTATTCAACAATTATTTTCGAACTAACATTATTAATGACCTTGTCTGCGACTTAAAAGATCAATTAGGTATTGAAAACGATGAAACTATTCAAAATGATGTTGAATTTATGAAATTAGTGAAAGAAATAATTCCAACCGATCCGATTGCAGAATTTAAGAACTGGTATCAATACTTATATCAATTGAAAACACAACTAATAGATACAATAAGAAGTATGACTCTTTACAACGACTATTTGAGTAAAGAGTTTTTACTTGAACTTTCTTTACTAGAAAAAGAATTATTAGCTCGTTACACATTTGATGGACATAAAACACTCGAAGGTAATTTGGGTTACGCAAAGAGTAATCTTCAGCAAATTCTTATTCACAACAAGCATCTTCAAGAGTTGAGTGCTGAAGAATTTAAAAAATACAAGAGGCAATTTGATGAAGTAGGTACTAAATATAGAAACCTTCATTATGAAGGCAGGTAGCTTTTAGCTACGTAAAATAAAACATCGAAAAAATAATTTTTCCAACACTTTTTTCTGCCATTGCAGGTGTTATTCACCTGCAATTTTACAAATGAGCAAATTTTATTTATTGGAGCGAATACCAACAAGAGCTTACAAATATAATTTTTTGAACCTTAAATTAGATGTAGTATTCTTTTAGCGTTAATTTACCTTTTACATTATATGTTACCCATAAACTATCGCGGTTTCCGTTAATATAATTACCTTTTAAGCCCAGTTTCCCATCATCATAGTAAAATACATATTCACCATGTTTTTCTCCATTATTGTTAAATTGATTTGTTGTTGTTTCCATAGGCGTTCTTTTTTATATTTATGATTAAATAAACCAAATATAGCTTTTTTTTTGGAAATAAACAAGGTTTGTTCATAAATAATTTTTTCAACCCTCTTTTCAAATTTGTCAGCATGCTGAACAACGTGAAGCATCTGTGCGATAGCTTTCAAAAAAAATAATTTTTCAATTTTTTGTTTTGATACCAATTACTAAATACTTGATACTAATATCTAATTTAGATTCTTCGTTTCAACAGAATGACAAAATATTTTATTGCTTTTGTAAAATAAATATTTTTGAAAAGCTTCTCATCAGCAACCCGCAGAATGTTTATATTTGAAGCAAAAATAATCAATAAAAATGGTGGCAAATAATTAAAAAATATTTTTCGTTTGACTTATTTTTTTCGATTTTAATTCCATTTCAAAAAATATTTTTTCAAATCAATACATGAAAAAAAACTTATTACTACTTTTTGTTTTCAGTTGTTCCATCGCTTTTTCGCAAAGCGTTTATGCGCCATTGAATAATGATTATAATTCGTTAATTGACCGTTACGAAATTAAATCAGGCACTTTTGCCAATGACATTTTTACTTCTGTGAAACCTTATTTACGAAACGATGTAGCGCAATTTGCAGATAAACTTTCGGCAGATAGCGCGTTAAAATTTTCATCCGTTGACAAACGAAATTTGAATTATTTACGAGATGATAATTGGGAATGGAGCAATATCAAAGATTCGGGAAATACGAAACGTGCTATTCTGAAAATAATTTATCAGAAAAAAAATGCCTTTTTTGAATACAATAGCAACGGTTTGCAATTTCAATTAAATCCTGTTGCTTGTTTCTCTTATGGAAAAGATATGGAAACAATTCCTACTTCTATCAATACTTCCAATTATATTAATTCCAGAGGCTTTGAAGTGCGTGGAACGATTGATAATAAAATAGGATTTTATACTTTTTTAACGGATAATCAAGCTGCCTTTCCAACTTATATGGACAATCGAATAGCCGAAACAAACGGACTTCCGGGCGAAGGTTTTTGGAAACAGTTTGGTAAAAATGGTTACGATTTTTTTTCGGCAAGCGGCTACATTGATTTTCATGTTACCAAACACATTGTAACGCAGTTTGGACAAGGAAGTAATATAATCGGAAACGGTTATCGCTCATTAGAATTATCGAATTTTTCGCCCAATTATCTTTTTCTAAAAGTGGATACAAAATTCGGGAAATTCGATTACGTAAATATTTTCGCGCAAATGGTAGCGGAAGAATTAACCACTTCAAATGGCTCGCCTTTAGGCGATGTTAACTATCCGCGTAAATATATGGCGTTGCATTATTTAACTTACAACATCACAAAAAATCTAAATATTGGCGCGTTTGAAAACATCACTTTTGGAAACACTGATACTATTAATAACCGACAATATGAATTGAATTATCTCAACCCGATTATTTTTTATAAAGCCATTGAAAACGGATTAGGTGCGCCCGATAAAGATCACATTGGCTTTGATATAAAATGGAATTTCTTGCATCATTTTTCGCTTTATGGAACGGTATTTTTAGATGAATTTAACATTGATCAAATTCGTGCAAACACAGGCTGGTGGGCAAATAAACAAGCCGGACAAATTGGATTAAAATACATTGATGTTGCCGGCATCAAAAATTTAGATTTACAATTGGAAGCCAATATTGTTCCGCCTTATACCTACACACATTTTTCGTATTCCAATGCACCTAATAATTATTACGCCAATTTTGCTAATTATTCTAATTACAATCAAACTCTTGCCGACCCAAATGGCGCCAACTTTAAAGAATTTATCGGCATATTAAAATACCAACCTTTTTATCGTTTTACGTTTACCGGAAAATTATTTTATACACAGATTGGATTAGATAAAAACGGACAAGATTATGGAAGTAATATTTTGTTGAACAGTAATAATCGCGTAAGTAATTATGGAAATTTTATCGGTCAAGGTGCTAAAACAACCATTGTTTACGGTAGTTTCACAACAACTTATCAATTGATGCACAATATGTTTTTGGATTTAACACTCATTATGAGAAACGAAAACAGCAGTTTGTCGAGTTACAATATGAAAGATAATATTGGTTCGTTTACGTTTCGCTGGAACATCGCGCAACGCTTAAACGAATTTTAATTTTATCGATTTGAAAAATAATTTTTAAAATGACACATTCTTATTCTGTCAGCGGAATGACTTGTTCCGGCTGTCAAGCGAAAGTTCAACATATACTTTCAACTATAAAAGGCGTAAAAAATATTTCCATTGATCTACAAAATGGCGAAGCCGAAATTGAAATGGAAACGCACATTCCAACAACCGAATTACAAGCTGCTTTAAAAGATTATCCGAAATATCAACTCTCCGAAAAAAAAGTTTTTGAAGAAAAAATTGTTACTGAAAAAAGAAACTATTCGCTGCGCCTGTCTGGGAGCCGTTTTTAATTTACCGATGAGCACTGTAACCATAATCGAAGATGGTATTATGATTTTAATGGGAATGGGAATCGGAATGCTATTGCTAATGCGCGGATAAAATTAATTTTCCTCGTTTTATAGAACAAAACCCTAAAGGTTTTAAAAACCTTTAGGGTTTAACAATTTAGTTTCACCGTTATAGTATGATTCATTCTGAACTTGATTCGGAATCAAAGTGAAGGTATTCTGTAATTATTTTTTAAGAAGGGCATTTTATGTTTTTCTTTTTTTTCAAGCAAAATTTTTAGCGCAGGATTTGTTGTAAGCAAGCCATGTTTGAGTTCGCTTTTCGCGAACGAGTTTGGCTGCGTGGAAAAATTTTACGTAGAAATCTTAGAAAAATATAACCAGCCTTGACTTTTTTCTACGCTTTTTGTGTCAAGACAAAAAGCGAA
>DATLTG010000153.1:0-4650 GCA_035533735.1 Bacteroidia bacterium | reverse complement strand
AGAAATTCCTGAAAAAGTGAGAACTGCTGTAGATATTTTGCATAAAAATTATCCTGGAATGATTGTAGATGGCGATGTTCAAGCCAATTTTGCATTAAATAACGAATTGCTAAAAGAGCAATTTCCCTTTTCCGATTTGTTAGGAAATAAAGTCAATACACTAATTTTTCCTAATCTTGTTTCAGGGAATATTGCCTATAAATTAATGCAGGAAATGGGTGGTGCCGAAGCTATTGGTCCTATTCTTATCGGAATGAAAAAACCGGTTCATGTTTTACAATTAGGAAGTTCGGTTCGCGAAATTGTAAATATGGTAACCATTGCAGTTGTTGATGCACAAGCCAGAAAATAATTTTTTCCAAAACACATTCGAGAAATATTTTTTAAAAACACACTAAATAAATCGCATAAAATGTATCATCACATCGAAGGAAAATTAATTGAGAAAACGCCTACTTATGCCGTTATTGATTGCGGAGGAGTGGGATATATTTTACAAATTTCATTAAACACATTTTCTAAAATTAATGTGAATGAAAAATGTAAATTATATGCGGAACAAATGTACGTTCGTGATGATATGCCACGTTTTTTTGGTTTTGCCGATTTGTTGGAACGTACTTTATTTCGACAATTAACTTCAGTTTCTGGAGTTGGAGGAACAAGCGCATTACTGATGTTATCGTCATTAAGTGCAGTTGAAATTCAACAGGCAATTGTTTCGGGAAATGTGGCACTTATTAAGAGTGTGAAAGGAATCGGAGAAAAAACAGCCCAACGAATTATAGTAGATTTAAGAGATAAATTAGGTAAAATGGATATAGGTACAGATTTTTTTATACCGTCAAACAATACATTAAAAGAAGAAGCGTTATCGGCATTGGTTATGCTGGGTTTTGCCAAAAATACAGCCGAAAAAGCAGTGGATAAAGTATTACAAACAGTGGGAGATGCAGCATCGGTTGAACAAGTGATAAAACAAGCGTTAAAAAATTTATAAACCTGTTGAGCTAACATTAAACAGGCGGAAAGCATTTGAGAAAATTACTAAAATACCTATTTGTCGGGGCGCTTTCGGTAGCATTGTTCGCTGTGTTTTCAAACACGAATGCGAGTATGCGACCTGCTACCTTTTACATTCCCAAATGGAATCCGATTGCTACCAATCCAATTGTCGGAAACGTAATTGACACAACAAAAACAAATAAACCAACTGCTGATAGTAATAAAACAGCTCAGCCTGAAGATTCAGATGTTGTTTTGCCTTATCCTTTTGATGATCATAGTACTTTTGGTGATCCTTTAGGCGATCCAAATGGAGGATTAATTTTAAGTGATCCATCTAATATTCACGAAGATGTTCAATTTGATCCGGTAACGGGACAATATGTGGTTACCCAAAAAATGGGAAGTTTAGATTATCGAGATCCTGTTTCATTAGATTCAACTGATTATATGAATTATGTTTTCAATAAACAAGTAAAAGATTATTGGAAAACACGAACGCATCAAGACGCACAAGAACAAAGAAGAGGTATAATTCCTAAAATTCACATAAAAGGAAAAATGTTTGATCGTATATTTGGTGGGAATACGGTAGATATTCGTCCGCAAGGTTCGGCAGAATTAATTTTTGCTGCCAATACTTCTCGCACACAAAACCCAGCACTTCCAGTTAATCAGCGAACCATTAGTACATTTAATTTCAATGAAAAAATTCAGTTGAATGTTATCGGAAATATTGGAGATAAATTAAAACTTACTACCAATTACAATACCCAAGCAACATTTGATTTTGAAAATCAAATGAAGTTGGAATATACAGGACACGAAGATGAAATAATTAAAAAGATTGACGCAGGAAATGTGAGTTTACCTTTAAATGGTTCTTTGATAACTGGAAGTCAAAGTTTATTTGGTATTAAAACAGAATTGCAATTTGGTGCTTTGACAGCTACTTCTATTTTTTCACAGGAAAAAGGACAAAAATCAGAAATTGATGTAACCGGTGGAGCGCAAACTACCAATTTTTCTTTTTCAGCAGATAATTACGAAGCCAACAAACATTATTTTTTATCGCAATATTTTAGGAATACTTATCAAGCAGCATTGGCAAATTTGCCGATTGTTACTTCTGGAATTAACATTACAAAAATAGAAGTTTGGGTTACCAATACAACAGGATCTACAAGTAATATCCGAAATATTTTAGCCATGTCAGATTTGGGAGAATCAGGTACTGGCAATTTAACAAGCCCAGGATTTGTTTTTCCAGTTGTTGCTACTCCTAATGGAATTCCATCTAATACTGCAAATACATTAAACCCGAGTACTTTTGCAGCGGCACATCCAGGTGTATTAAGCTCTGTAAACGCAGTAAGTACACTACAAGGATTGGGTTTTAAAATAACAAATGATTTTGAATTTCAGGGTAATGCGCGCTTATTAGCTCCTACTGAATATACATTTAACCCGAAATTAGGTTATATTTCCTTAACTCAACCACTAAATTATTCTCAAGTTTTGGCAGTTGCTTATCAATATACCGTTAACGGACAAACTTATCAAGTTGGTACTTTTTCAACCGATCAAGCTCCTCCAAATAATTTGATGGTAAAAATGCTTAAAAGCACTAACGTTAGTGTAAAAGTTCCTATCTGGAATTTGATGATGAAAAATATATATTCGTTAGGTGCTTACCAAATAAATCCTCAGAAATTTACGCTGAATGTTGTTTATAATAATCCAGGAACAGGAACAAATATTCCCTACATTCCGCAAGGTTCTTTAAATGGTAAACCATTGATTCAAGTATTGGATTTAGATAATCTCAATTCGCAAATGGACAAACAACCTGATGGAAATTTCGATTATGTAGAAGGTATAACTATTATTTCTTCAACTGGTACCATTATTTTTCCTGTCCTTGAACCGTTTGGCAGTTATTTATTAAGCAGATTTACACCAGCAGAGCAAACTACCATTGGTCCGAATGATGCTTTTCCTCAATTGTATGATTCTACACTCACTTCAGCGCCGCAGTTTCCGAATTTAGATCGTTTTACAATACAAGGTTCTTATCAATCGTCATCCAGTTCGGATATTTCACTTAATACTGTCAATGTTCCTCAAGGTTCTGTAACCGTTACTGCGGGTGGCGTTAAATTAACAGAAAATGTGGATTATACAGTAGATTATACGCTTGGTAGAGTTAAAATTATCAATCAAGGAATATTAAATTCAGGCGTTCCTATAAAAATTTCTTTGGAAAGTAATTCTTTATTTAGCATCCAATCAAAAACATTATTAGGAACACATCTCGATTATAGAGTTTCAAATGATTTAGATTTTGGAGCTACTATTCTTAATTTAACAGAAAAACCACTCACTACCAAAGTTAACATTGGAGATGAGCCTATTTCAAATACTATTTTTGGTTTTGATGGAAGCTATAAAACAAAAGCTCCATTTCTTACTCGAATGGTAGATGCTATTCCGTTAATAAATACGAAAGCGCCTTCGTCTATAACTGCAACAGGTGAGTTTGCTGATTTAATTCCAGGACATCCAAGCGTTATTGGAAAAGATGGAACTTCTTACATTGATGATTTTGAAGGTGCAGAATCGGAAATTGATTTAAAATCTTCCTATGCATGGACTTTGGCAAGTACACCTACTAGTACTTCTTTTCCGGAAGGGAACCTTTCCAATAATTTAGATTATGGCTTTAACCGAGCTAAATTTGCGTGGTACACTATTGACCCATTGTTTCAAGTATATACAACTAATTTAACTCCACTTGGAATAGGAAAACCTCAAATGAGTAATAATTTTACACGACAAATTTTACAAACAGAAATTTTCCCAAATATACAATCTTCCACTGGACAGCCACAGCCTTTACCTACTTTGGATTTAGCATTTTATCCAACACAAAGAGGTCCGTATAATTACGATGTAAATCCAACAACTGTTTCTTCAGGTGTTGCCGCTGATGGAAGTTTGTTAAATCCAACATCCCGTTGGGGAGGAATTATGAGAGCACTTCAAACAAACGATTTTGAAGCAGCGAATATTGATTTCGTGCAATTTTGGGTGATGGATCCTTTTAACAGTGATAATACCACTCCAAATACCACAGGAGCTTTGTATGTAGATTTGGGTGATGTGTCAGAAGATATTTTGAAGGACGGACGAATGAGTTATGAAAACGGACTTCCTACCAATGCAGCAGATGCTGCAGATTCAGCCAATGGAAATAATCCATATTCTACAACAGTTTGGGGGCGAGTTCCAAACAATATGCCGCTTATAAATGCCTTTTCAAGCGATCCTAACGCGAGACCATATCAAGATGTTGGTTTAGATGGACTTTCCGATGCTGATGAACGCACTTTCTTTGCTTCTTACCTTTCTGCATTAGCTGCAAAAGTAGGAGGAACAGGTTCGCAAGCATATATAAATGCACAAAAAGATCCTTCGTCTGATGATTATCACTATTACCGTGGCGATGATTATGATGGCGCAAACACGAGTATTTTAAATCGTTATCTCAACTATAATGGAAAAGATGGAAACTCACCAACGCAAGCGCAGTACCAAAGTTTAAATAGCGGTGGTTATCCAACTACCGGAACTACTATTCCGGAT
>DATLTG010000152.1:0-2874 GCA_035533735.1 Bacteroidia bacterium | reverse complement strand
GACCAAATTGTTTAATTAAAAAAGCAGCAATTCTGTTTACCGATTTTGCCAAAGCTTCTTTTAAAGTCATCATTTTCCCGTCATCATCGTTATCCGCATTTATGGGCGACCAATCCTTACCGTCATAGTGAACAGTTACGGGAACATTTGGAACTTCGTAGCAAGGCGAGTAACCTTCTTGAATAGCCAGCGCATACACAAAAGATTTGAAAGTAGAACCCACTTGACGTTTTCCTTCTTTCACATGATCATATTTAAAATATTTATGATTGATACCGCCCACCCAAGCTTTGATATAACCAGTTTGCGGATCCATTGACATAAAACCTGCTTGCTGAAAACATTTGCTGTAACGAATAGAATCCATTGGACTGAGTGTGGTATCTATATCGCCATGCCAAGAAAAAACGGTCATGGGGATTGGCGTATTAAAAATTAGAATAATAGAATCTTGCGGCATTCCTGCTTCTTTTAAAGAGCGGTAGCGATCACTGCGTCTCATCGCATCTGTCATAATATTTTTTATTTGCTCTTTCGAAACACGATAGTCAAAAGGCGAGTTGCGTTTATGTTTACATTCCTCAAAAAATTTTGCTTGTAAATCTTTACAGTTTTTTTCTACCGCTTCTTCGGCATAGCGTTGCATTCGAGAATCTATGGTGGTATATATTTTTAACCCGTCTTTATAAATATCATATTTTGTTCCATCGGTTTTACGATGTTCATCGCACCATTTTCGTAAAAAATTATCACGCAAATATTCTCTAAAATAAGTCGCCAAACCTTCGTTATGATTTTCCGGATGAAATTTTAATTCCAATGCAGTTGTAGCAGTTGAATCCATCTGTAATTTGCTTATATATTTGTATTTAAACATCTGCGAAAGCACCACATCTCTACGCTCTTTTGTAGCTTTTGGTCGTCTTATCGGATTAAATAATGACGGATTTTTTTCCATCCCAACCAACATAGCTGCTTCCCCAAGCGAGAGTTTATCTGGACTTGTATCAAAATAAATATTTGCAGCCGATTTAATACCAACTGCATTATTCATAAAATCAAATTTATTGAGATACATCGAGAGGATTTCGTCTTTAGTGTATTGCCGTTCTAAGCGTGTAGCGATAACCCATTCTTTTATTTTGCGAATAACAAGATGAATTTTAGAAGAATGATCTTCGCGTGGGAATAACATTTTTGCTAATTGTTGCGTCAAAGTACTTCCACCTCCAGAGCTTTCTTTTCCGCCTAAAATGGTTTTGAACATTACACGAAAAAGTCCGCGTATATCAACGCCCGAATGTTCGTAAAAACGTGCGTCTTCGGTGGCAACCAAAGCGTGTACTAAATTAGGACTTAGTTGTTTAAATTTAACATCCGAACGATTTTCAACATAATATTTACCAAGCACTTGCATATCACTGGAATAAACTTCAGTTGCCAAATTATTTTTTGGATTTTCAAGTTGTTCGAATGTTGGTAATTTTCCCATCCAGCCTAAAGAAACAGCTGTTATTAGAATGGCAAGAAAAAGTATGGGAGCGATAATAATTGCCCAAAACAGTAAAATATATTTTCGGAATGAATCGCGCTTTTCTGCTGCTGCCATAGTTAGAGATGAATTTCTTCGTAAAAATAAGTATTTTACTAATACGCTTTAAATCTTATTTTTCTGTGTTGAAATAGTCAATAATTGCTCGTTTAATTAAAGCCAATTGTTCTCCAGATTTTAACGCTGGCAACCGCTCATTAAATTTCCAGTGGGGCCAGCCATCGGCATCTCTGCCTTCTAATTCGTAATAACCGTAAGGTGCTAAAAGCGTGCAAATGGCAACGTGCAAAATATCTAATTTTTGATCTTTCGAAAACTTTTTTTTTCCAGTGCCCAATTCTTGAACGCCAATTAGAAATAAAATTCCTTGCATATCTAATTCTTCGCCAAATGGCGGAGCGAGTGTTTCAATAATCTTTTTCCATTCCATTTCTATGTCCATGCCGCAAATATAATGATTCTCGAATGGTTCGTTTCACGAAATTCACAAATGAATATCAATAAGTTTTTCAATTTTAATTTTGACGAGGTTGTTAATAGTGTATTTTTCAAAAAATATTTTTGGAATGAATGCGCTTGATATTATTATTCTTGTTCCCATTTTATGGGGCGTTTACAAAGGTTTTCGAAAAGGCTTGATTATCGAATTAACTTCGTTAATTGCTCTTTGGTTGGGCGTTTATAGCGGAATACATTTTTCTAATTTGCTGGCAGCTTTTCTACAAAAAAATTATTCGTTGCATTCTGTTTATCTCCCTATTATTGCTTTCGCGATTTTATTTCTGGGCATTATTGCATTGCTTTTTTTAATTGCAAAATTGACAGAACGGTTTTTAAAACTTATTTTATTAAACTGGCTGAACAGATTATTGGGCGCAATTTTCGGAGGGCTAAAATTTGCTTTACTAATAAGTGTACTGTTTTTTATTTTTAGTCGTGTTGAGCAAAAATTTGGTATTATTCCGCTAAATGCGAAAACAAATTCGGTGTTGTATCAACCTATTTCTAAATTGGCTCCAGCAATAATTCCCATTTTGAAATCGATAAAAATAGCGCGTTAAAATCTATTATAGAATTTACTGAAAAACAAATCATAATGATATTATAAAAACGTCTGTTTGTCGAAAAAAATCAATAATTTCTTTGAAAACTAAAAATTTAAATTTAAATTTATCGAAATATTATCTTAAAAAACATGAAAAAAAACATACTACTTAGCGCAGCTACGCTGATTGCTATTGGCTCATTTGCACAAACTGTAATTCGCCATCCAGATGGTTCGTATTTCAAACAATGCAGTCATTTTTACATTAGTAAACCCT
>DATLTG010000151.1:0-2078 GCA_035533735.1 Bacteroidia bacterium | reverse complement strand
TAACCATTTCAAAATCACTACTTGAAACAAATGATTTTGTGATAGATATTAGTGCAATTGTTGCCTCTATTGCTTTGTTTTTATTGATCGCCTTGTTCTTTTTAAATCGTTGGATTTCAAAAAAAATATGGGCTCCTTTTAATAACACACTAAATGAATTACAGAATTTTGACATTAACACATTTAAAGAATTATATTTTGGAAAAACAGACATTTTTGAATTCAATGAGCTGAATAATGCAGTAAAAAAAATGACTGCTAAAATATTTTCCGATTATCTAAATTTAAAAGAATTTACAGAAAATGCTTCGCACGAAATTCAAACACCTTTGGCAATTATCAGTGCAAAATTAGAAATGCTTATACAATCGGGAAGTTTATCTCGTGAGCAATCTGACCAAATTCAAGGCGCTTACGAAGCAACTATTAGACTCTCAAAATTAAACCAAGGATTGATATTATTAACTCGTATCGAAAACCGTCAATATCCAATTAATGAAAAAGTTTTTTTTAAAAAAAATATTGAAGATCGATTGGTAATTCTAAAAGATTTTATCGAAAAAAGAACTTTAAGTATAACATTTAACGCAGAGAAAGAAGTCGTATTAATGATGAATCCTGAATTGGCTTCTATTTTAATTAATAACTTAATTGGAAATGCCATTAAACACAACATAGATGGAGGTGAAATAATTATTGAACTTTCAGAAAAAAAATTAAGTGTTTGCAATTCCGGTGATGTTATGACAATTGATACCGAGAGAATTTTTGAGCGTTTTCAGAAAAGCAAAAATTCTGATTCGATGGGACTTGGTCTCGCAATTGCGAAAAAAATTGCTGAATTATATCAGTATAAAATTTCCTATTCATACATAAATGCGATGCATTGTATAACTGTTGATTTTATCGCTTAATCTTGCTGAGGATGCCCTTTGTAATCGTACATTATTGTACATTTTGGCAATAGTGCTTTTAAAATTTCAATGCTATATTCCGAAAAATAATTTCCGCGCAAATCCAATGTTGTTAAATTTTTCATAAAACAAATTTCATCTGGCAAAGCCGTAAAATGATTGTTTCGTAAAGACAAATATTGCAAGTTGTGCATGTGATAAATACTTTCCGGCAGCTTCGTCAAATCGTTGTTATCTAATTCTAATGTTTGTAATGTTTTTATTTTTCCCAATGCTTTTGGAAGTATTTTTAATTTACAAGCTATCAGCGAAAGTGTTTGCAATTTTTGTAAAAAACCGATACTTCTGGGCAAAGTATCTAAAGGAGAGTTAGAAATAGACAGGCTTTTTAAACTGCTTAAATAACCAATATTATTGGGCAGTTTTAAAGTATCGGCTTTATTATCTTGAATAGAAAAATTTTCTAAACGCTGCCAATAGGCAATGTTTACGGGCAATGAATCAAGGTTGGTTTGGCTTAAATTTACTTCCATCAAACCACTACAATTCCCGATATCACTTGGCAAAGTAACAAGCGGATTTCCGATTGTAGAAAAATATACTAAGTTTTCGAGTTTCGAAAAATCATCCGGCAATTGTGTAAAGCCATTAAAGCCCAGTGTAAATACTTCTACATTTTTCAGTTTCCCGATTTTTGAAAACCATTTTGGGTCAATCGTTTGGTTCGTTAAATTTAGTTTATACACATTGTTACATTCTTTGATGGCACTCTTAATGTCCGTATAAGTAAAAGTGTTGGGAGGTCCGTATAAATCAAATGGCGAGGGATTATTGTCTTGCGAAAAAACTATCGCAGGATAAATAAATATTATCAAAAAAAATATTTTTTTGAGTGTGTTTTTCAAAATTCTAAAATTTGTTGCAGCAATTTACTTTTTATTTTTCGGATATAAATTGTCATTTAAAAAATTGTTTTTAAATAGGCTCTCAAATTCAAATAAAAACGGCTCGAAAAAATATTTTTCGAGCCGTTTTTATTTGAATTAAATCTTTTAGAATACAATCAACTTTTTGATTCCTTGATTATGAGAATTGGTCAAAGATAACATATAAATTCCTTTGCCGAAGTTTTGTAAATTGATTTGTTTGCTGTATTTACCACTG
>DATLTG010000150.1:0-12408 GCA_035533735.1 Bacteroidia bacterium | reverse complement strand
ACACTGAATTATACCGCCTGTATATGCCCAATCCCAATCGCTCGAACTGCCATTTCCGGCAACATCTTTGATAGTGGTTATGCCATTATGCGCATTAGTAACAGTTCCGCCATTTATAATAGAAACAATTCCTTGGTATGGACTTAGCCCATTATTACCAACAGTTTGATTTTGAGTAGAAGTTCCCCATAGTTCTATTCCGTTCCACATTTTCCACGTTGCCGTTACCGTACCTCCGTTAATAATAAGCCGAGAGCCTCTATCTACAATAATTCTGCCTAAGTCTGCCATTTCCACCTTACACTTTATAGTCAGTGTGGCACCATTTGTAACAAAAATATCTTGATACATTTCCATATCAAAATCCCATGTTTCATCACTATTTACTATCCATTGAGTATGCGAAGAGTTCATTTCTTGCACATATTGTCTTGTACTCTGTAAAGCCAAAGTTCTATGCATTTTTCCCATTTGCATAGCCGAAATATGCCCTGCCGCTTGTGTGCCTCCCATAATATTATTGCTACAACTAGTCAGGGCATTAGTATTACCAGCTCCATTATTAGTACATACTGCATTATATGGTGAACTTGGCGGGGTGCAACTCCATGATCCTGCTTCATAAGCATAACATGAAGGTGATGTCGCATAACATGTGGGATTCCATAAGTCGCTCATAAAATCAGTAGAACCTACACAATTATTTTCGGGACAACAGGAATTATAGTAAGTATGAAGTAGTCCTAAACAATGCCCTAATTCATGATTCAAAGTAAGATAAAATGCATATTCTCCAGAAGGCGTATTATAGTAATGGAAAAGCACTATGCCAACAGGGTTGGTTAGCCCACTACTTGATGCTGGTGGAGGCATTTGAGTAAAACCAGATGCGTTACCGTAAACTCCCTTCGTAATAAATATTGGAAGAGAGGTCAAAGATGAAGGATTATTCGTTTGTACATAACTATATAAACTATTAAAGTAAGCTGACCCACTACCATTATTAAGATAATCGTTTTTATAAAAGTAAACGCCTGTTAATACATAACGAATATGGGAATCCGAAATATAATCGCCGGGTATAGAATTATTAGCAGTAATAGGATCTGCTGTTGGGTTATTAGAATGATCTCCGTTAAGCCATGCCATTATTTGGTTAAATGCAGTTAATGTGGTTGTATTATTTGGCCAGTTATTATTCCCACTTGCATCTTGAAATACATGTATAGCAACATTAATATAAATAATCGGGGTGTTTGCAGTAGGAATATATGAATTAAGATTTGAATAACGATTAATATATGCAGCCGAAGAATAACCACACGAAATAGATGTAGCTTTATCAACCTTGCCACTTGAATCAATAGGATATACTACATCGTTATCATAATTTTGAGGAAAGGCAAATAAGCTATCAGATTGCGTAGGAGGTGTTGGTGTAATCTGTGCATTTGCTTTTATTGAAAAGCTAAACACGAATAATAAGAGAGTAAGTACCCCCCCCCATATTTTTAGAGGCTTGTAGAGGGTTTGGTGTGTGGTATTTGTATTTCATGGAAAATAGTTTTTAGTTGAACATTGCGAGTATTATAACGTTTAAAAGACAAGTAAAAATTAGCGATACCAAAGGTAAAACAGATTTTGAATAAAACAAATTATTTGAAAAAATAATTTATGAACTTATCCGTTATTTAGAATAAATCCTAAAACAGCAGCGTATGATAAGAACATAGTCAATTTAGAAGATTTAATTTCTTTTTGCGAGGGCTACCAAACAGCTTAATAAAGCCTTCGAATAATTTTTAAATTCCATTTTTAATTTATAAAAAGTATCTTTGCGCTCCAAAAAAATATTTTTTCATTACAATGGATAAAAATTCGTTTTACGGTTTATTAGTTATTGGTGCTGTGTTACTTGGTTGGATGTATTATATGCAACCTTCAAAAGCTGAATTAGATAAGGAAAAAAGAACACAAGATTCTATTGTGGCTGTTCAGCAAAAAGCAGAAGCCATAACGAAAGCTGCTCAAAAAAATACAACAACATCAACTACAACTTCGGTGGCAGTTTCCAAAAAAGATTCTACTAAAACAGTTGTTATAAGTGATTCTGCGCAAGCAGCACAACAAAAATCTAATTACGGAGCATTTGCTGGAGACATTGGAAAAATCAATAAAGATATTGTTATCGAAAATGATTTAATGAAAGTTACACTCAGTACTTTGGGTGGAAGAATTTCATCGGTTCAATTAAAAAAATACAAAACATCTGCCGGAAAACCATTGATGCTTTTTACAGCAGATTCTTCTTCATTTGGGTTAGAGTTTAGTGCGTTTTCAAAAGGTTTTTCTACAGACTCATTATATTTTACGCCTGTTGGAAGTCGCTTTATTGTTAGCGGAAAAGATTCTTCGCACATTGCCATGCGCCTTTATGCTGGCGATTCTTCCAAATACATCGAATACGTTTACACTTTAATTGGCAACAGTTATATGATGAGTGTGAAAGTAAACACCGTTGGTTTGCAAAATATTATTGCTTCAAATGACAATCAGTTTAATTTGAATTGGCACATGAAAACGCCTTCTCAAGAAAACTCACTTGTTAATCAAAAACGTGCTTCTACTATTTATTATCGCTATGATAATGATGATGTAAATTATATTAGCGAGCGAAAAGATGAAAAAAAATCGCTGGAAGATGCCAAGTTGCAATGGGTTTCCTTCAAACAACAATTTTTTACTTCTGTGTTAATTGCAGATCATTCTTTTGAAAAGCCCAATGATGTTGATGTTAAAGCGGAAGGTGATTCAAGCAAATATATAAAATCTTTTGCCGCTGAACTTTCTATTCCATACAATCATAATCAAAGCGAAACTTTTCCGATGCACTTTTATTTCGGACCAAATGATTTTAAAACACTTCTAAAATTTAATCTTGGTTTAGAACATCAAGTGCCGCTTGGTTGGGGTATTTTACGCTGGATTAATCGTTATGTGGTTATCAATATTTTTGACTTATTGAGCAGTTTCGGACTAAATTATGGAATCGTGATTTTAATTTTAACGCTTGTCATCAAATTGTGTTTGTTTCCTGTTGTTTACAAAACGTATTTATCGTCAGCAAAAATGCGTGTTTTGAAACCAGAAATTGACGAAATAGGTAAAAAGTTTCCGAAAAAAGAAGATGCGCTAAAAAAACAACAAGCCACGATGGCATTGTATAAAAAGGTTGGTGTAAATCCTTTAGCCGGATGTATTCCGATGCTTTTTCAAATGCCAATTTTATATGCATTATTTGAATTTTTTCCTTCTGCGATACAATTAAGACAAAAAGGTTTTTTGTGGTGCCATGATTTATCTACTTACGATTCCATTTATAAATTACATTTTACGATTCCTTTTTATGGCGATCATGTTAGTTTATTTACTTTGTTGATGACTGTTTCTACTCTACTTTACACTTGGTCTAACAATCAATTAATGGGTACAAATAACCAAATGCCTGGAATGAAATGGATGATGTATTTAATGCCGATTATGTTTCTCGGATTTTTTAATAATTATTCGGCAGGTTTGAGCTATTATTATTTCTTAGCAAACATGATTACTTTCGGACAAACTATGGTTATGCGTAAGTTTGTGGATGAAGATGAATTACACCGGAAATTACAGGAAAATAAAAAGAAACCAGTAAAAGTATCGAACTTCCAAAAACGTTTGGCTGAAATATCTAAACAGCAACAAGCACAACGCAAAAAATAATTTCTCGAAAAAATATTTTTTTTGAATCGTGATAAATTTTTGCGACTTATTTATTCGTTATATTGCACTGAAAAAATCACAAAAAGCAATAATGGATTTTGACATTATATCAGATTTTAAACCTACAGGTGATCAGCCGGAAGCTATTCGTCAGTTAGTAGAAGGCATAAATAAAAATTTGCCTGCGCAAACATTATTGGGCGTTACCGGTTCCGGAAAAACATTTACAATGGCAAATGTGATTCAGCAAGTTCAAAAACCGACTTTAATTTTAAGTCATAACAAAACGCTGGCAGCTCAGCTATACGCAGAGTTTAAAGAATTTTTTCCGCACAATGCCGTTGAATATTTTGTTTCGTATTACGATTATTATCAGCCAGAAGCATATATTCCTACCACAAATACATATATCGAAAAAGATCTTTCTATTAACGATGAAATTGAAAAATTACGATTGAGCACCACTTCTTCTTTACTTTCCGGAAGGCGCGATGTAATTGTTGTTTCGTCCGTTTCTTGCATTTATGGAATTGGAAATCCTGCCGATTTTAATAAAAATGTAATTCTCATAAAAAAAGGAGATGTTATCAGCCGAAATAAATTTTTACATCAATTAGTAAGTAGTTTGTATTCGCGCACCGAAGCCGATTTTTTTCGAGGTAACTTTCGCGTAAAAGGTGATGTTGTAGATGTATATTTGGCTTACGCAGATTATGCCATTCGAGTTCATTTTTTTGGCGATGAAATCGAAGAAATTGAAAGTATAGAACCTTCCACCGGAAAAAAATTAGATGATTTTGATTCTGTTAATATTTATCCTGCCAACATTTTTGTAACTTCTAAAGAGAGCATTCAACAAGCTATTTACGAGATTCAAGAAGATATGATGAAACAAGTGAATTATTATAAAGAACTGGGGAAACACTTGGAAGCAAAACGTTTGGAAGACAGAGTAACTTATGATATGGAAATGATGCGCGAACTGGGCTATTGTTCAGGAATAGAAAATTATTCGCGTTATTTCGACCGAAGATTGCCGGGTTCTCGACCATTTTGTTTATTGGATTATTTCCCGAAAGATTATTTATTGGTTGTAGATGAAAGCCACGTTTCGCTTCCGCAGATAAGAGCGATGTACGGAGGCGACCGTTCTCGAAAAATGAATTTAGTAGAATACGGTTTTCGTTTGCCAGCAGCTTTGGATAATCGTCCGCTTAAATTTGACGAGTTTGAAAGTATGATTAACCAAATTGTTTACGTAAGCGCAACTCCAGCTGATTTTGAATTGGAAAAATCGGAAGGTGTAGTGGTGGAACAATTAATTCGTCCGACTGGTTTGTTAGATCCAATTATTGAAGTCCGTCCAAGTCTTAATCAAATTGACGATTTGATGAATGAAATTCAGAAAGTAATTGAACGCGATGAACGTATTTTGGTAACTACGCTCACCAAACGAATGGCAGAAGAATTGACTAAATATTTTATCAACCTAAATGTGCGTTGCCGTTATATTCATTCAGATATTGAAACAATGGAACGCGTAGAAATTATGCGCGATTTACGACTCGGACTTTTTGACGTATTAGTTGGAATTAATTTATTGCGCGAAGGACTTGATTTTCCTGAGGTTTCCTTGGTGGCTATTTTGGATGCAGATAAAGAAGGATTTTTACGATCATCTCGTTCACTTACGCAAACGGCAGGAAGAGCCGCAAGAAATGTAAACGGAAAAGTTATTATGTATGCTGACAAAATAACCGATTCAATGAAAAAAACAATGGACGAGACGCAGCGCAGAAGAAAAAAACAAATTGCATATAATTTCGAACACCATTTAACACCTACATCAATAATAAAATCAAAAGATTCCATCCGCCAACAGGCAAGTATTAGCAACGGAAAATCGAAACAAAATAAAGCCTATTCTGAACCTGAAATCATTAACTACGCTGCCGATCCGGTGATTATGTACATGAGTAAAGAGCAATTACAAAAAGCCATTTCAAAAACAAAAAGAGCAATGGAAACGGCAGCAAAAGAATTAGATTTTGTGGAAGCAGCAAGACTTAGAGATGAAATGTACGCGCTCGAAAAGTTAGTTTCTACCAAATGATTTGTTAAAACTTGTTAAGTTTATACTGCCAATACAACAAAAGGGACTGTAATTTGTTAGATGTGTGTGAACAAAAAAACACATATCATGAAAAATAAAAAAAATTTGGTTGATGATAAACCAAGAATAAAAGTTCAATTGGACTTTAAAACCATTATTACTTTAAGAAATTTGAAATCGTTGGATTTGTGGAGGGAAAAATATCCTGAAGCAAAAATAATTTCTTGATTCCTTTTGAGTCATTAAAAAAGCATTCTTTATTTAAAGTATTTATTGAAAAAATAAAGAAAAGCTGTAACTACTACAAAAGAAATTCCAACCAGCCAAAGCGCCTCAACTCCACTCGGGTGCGATAAGCGTTGCGCTTCTTCTTCATGTTGAAGTGCTATCGAATTGTTACTTAAAACTGTATGTATTCCAAAATTATTTTGTAAAAAAGCCAATTCGCTTTTAAATGACATTCCATTTACAGAATTGTAATAATCTTTAGTCGAATCAGAAAAAAATTTTCGGCTGCGGCTGCAAAATTTCACTTCTAAAGCTCCGTATTTATAATAATCAGCATAAATAATCCATGTTTCGTTAGGTGTAAAACTTAGCTGACAAGAAGTAGAACAGTCAAAAAGAACGCGTGTTTCTTCAAAAGCTTTTCCTTTATACAAATTTATAACGCTGAAATACGCATACGCGTTTTTTCCGCTAACAGCTGAAACAGAATCTACTTTTCCTTCAAAAATTACAGCATAATTTTCACATTGTTTTTCAACAGTTTGCTTTATTGGCGGGCAATCACAAGCAATTGAAAATTTTACAAAACTTAAAAAGAGGATGAATAAAATATTTTTTTTCACGGTTGAAATTACCAAAATAAATCAGTTCGGGAAAATAACAACTTCCGGAAATTGATTTATGATGCCGTAATTAATCGCCATTAACTTATTTTTTTCAAAATAGAAATCAATAATAGCCTGATCAAAACTGAGTCGTTTTTCGCCCCATTCGTGTTGCTCCGTTTCCATTTCTGTAAATCCTTTATTTTTAAATAAAGCAACTATTTCCTGCTCTTTCAATTGAAAAATTTTTTTTCCCCACAACAATGTTTCTTTGTTATCAATTTCTACAGAAGAGAATTGATTGTTAAAATCAATATCGAAAAAAAGCGAATAACCTTGTTCCCAATAATGCCAAACAACTGTTCGGCAATCTTCCAAGTCTTCATATTTTTCAATCTTTTCGGCTAATCCAAGTACTTTTTCCACCTCTTTCATTCCAACACCAAATTTTAACGTACTTAAACCTTCGTTTGGTTTTATTTCCAATAGCTTCAACATCGTTTAATTGTTTTAAATTGCGAAATACAATTATAAAATTAATTTTGCGAAAAATAAAATTTCAATGAAAATTATTGAGGTAAACTCGGCTGCCACAGAAAAAGTTTTTTTAAATCTTCCTCGTAAGATTTATGCGAACGATAAAAATTGGATTGCCCATTTGAAACAAGATATAAAAGGTGTTTTCGATAAAAAAACCAATAAATATTTTGAACAAGGCGAAGCCATTCGTTGGTTGTTAAAAAATGATCAAAACGAAATTATTGGACGTGTTGCCGCTTTTATCAATTACAAAACGGCTGATACGTATAACGAACAAGCTGGCGGAATGGGTTTTTTCGAATGTATCAACGATAAAAAAGCGGCTTTTTTATTGTTCGACAAATGTAAAGAATGGCTTTCTTCAAAAGGAATGAAAGCAATGGACGGACCGGTAAATTTTGGTGAAAAAGAACGCTTTTGGGGATTATTAATTGAAAATTACACTTCACCTCCCGTTTATTTAATGAACTATAATCCTACTTATTACAAAGATTTTTTTGAAAGTTACGGATTCAAGATTTTTTACGAACAAGTAGTTTTTCATAGAAAAGCACAAGCTCCTTTACAAGATTTGTACATTGAACGAGCTCAACGAATAGCTAAAAATCCGAAATACCATTTAGAACACATTAAAAAAAATAAGTTAGAAAAATATGCGGAAGATTTTCGCACTATTTACAATGCAGCTTGGGCAGCATCGCACGAAAATTTTAAAGAAATGCCTAAAGAACAAGCCATGAAAATGGTAAAAGAATTAAAACCTGTAATAGAAGAAGAGTTGATTTGGTTTGCGTATTACGACAATACGCCTATTGGTTTTTACATTGCTTTGCCCGAATTAAATGAGATATTTAAAAAGGTAGGCGATAATTTTAATTGGTTGGGAAAAATAAAATTTTTGTGGCAACAAAAAACCAATAACTGTAAAACAGCTTATGGATTAGCTTTTGGAGTGGCGCCAAGATATCAAGGAAAAGGAATTGAAGGTGCCATTTTTGACGAATTTAGAAAAGCATTGATAAAAAAAGGGAATTACGAAGATGTTGTCATTGCCTGGATTGGAGATTTTAATCCAAAAATGATTCGAGTTATTGAAGCAATGGGCGCAACTCCTTATCGTAGATTGGCTACTTATCGCAAACTTTTTGATGAAAATGCTCCTTTTGAACGTTATCCGATTTTAGCCTAAAAAAAATAATTTTCAATGTTTTAGCTACTTTGTTGAAAAAATAAAAAAAGGTATTTGTAATAATAAATAATGATTCTATCTTTGCAGCCTCTTAAAAAAAGGGTATTGATTCCGTAGCTCAGCTGGTAGAGCATTACACTTTTAATGTAGGGGTCCTGGGTTCGAATCCCAGCGGGATCACAGAAATGCTGATAGTCAATGGTTTAGGCAGATATATTGACAAAATGATTGACAAAAAAAGAGGGTTTACGATAACAAAGTAAGCCCTCTTTTCTTGTTTATTTTTATATCAATTTTTAAAAAATAATTATTTTCTGTTTTTAATTTTAATGCTTTTCAGGAAACTGATTAATGAAACCATTAAAACTACACATAAGCATCTCAATTGACATTTATTCTGTATTCACTGAAACGCTTTTTTTATCTTGTGATAAAGTGATAAGTGGGTTTTATAATTTAACGGTTACTCTGTAGTATTTTTAAGTGAACTTATTGATAAATATGTAACAGAAGCAATTATTACAATAAAAAAAACAATATTTATTGTTGCTTTTGACATTCCTAATCCACCATCTTTAGGAGCTTGAGTAAATAAATCTCCTAACGAAGCACCAATTGGTCTTGTAACAATAAATGCTATCCAAAATGCTAAAACAGCATTTATTATTTTAGAATAGTATAAAACTCCGGCAATGATAAAAATAGAACCAAAAATAATTAATGTGTAAAAATAACCTACATTCATATACTCCGACACTGTATCTCCAACTCCAGTTCCTAAAGCAAATGTTGTTAAAACAATTATCCAATAAAATTTTTCTCTATTATCATTATTTATTGAATGTATGGATAGTGTATTTTCTTTCTTATACCAAATGAAAAACAATAGTCCCATCGCGATAGAGAAAACTACATCTAAAGTAAGTAAAGAAACATTTAATTTTTCAACTAAGAAATCTGTTATTAAAGTTCCTTCAATACTCATCATTACAATTAAAGACCAATAGGAAGGAGGAAAATATTTTTTTTGTTTAAAATTCCAAATAGCAACCAAAATGGTAATTACACCCATTAAAATTGCAGTATTTGTTAAACCAAATTTTAAGTTTTCCGAAACATAATCAGCAGCGGTTTCACCTACTGTTGTTGAAAATATTTTAATAATCCAAAACAACACACCTAAACCAGCTACTCTATTTATTAATTCTTTTTTCATAATTTTATTTAATTTAATTATTCACTTCAATTATTTAATTGCTGCAAATATGTTAATCAAATCTGAATTAATATTGAAGGGCGGTTATTATCAAAGATAATTTTTCAAAGAAAATCTTACATTATGGAATTGTTGATAGTGGAAGTTCTGCTTGGATTGCTAAACTTTTAGAAGAGCTTTTTGTGAAATACCAATTACAAAATTATCAGAAACAAATAACGATTGTTTCCGATGGAGGCTCTGAAAACAAAGGAAGTGTAAATACTTGGTTAGAAAATTTGAATTCCCCTTTAATAAGCAAACAAATCTAATTTTTCTTCCAGTGTGTCCATTGCTTTTTAATGTAAAACTAAATTGTAATTACGTCAAGCTGTGTCGCTCAAAAAAATAATTTTTTCAACCGTCTTTTCAGCCAGTTTCATATTGGATAAAAGCGAAATTAACTTTTCAATAAATTTAATTCGTCTAAAATATTTTTTTCTCTTTCGCTATTCGCATTTTTTTCGGTAAAATTGCAGCCGCTTATCAAGCAAAAATTAGATTGTTGGCAGAAAAAACATATCCGTTGGAAAAACAAACAACTTTTACAAGTAAAATAGTTGATTACGCTCATTTTATGAAGTTACGTTTGGCTTCCTTAGTCGTTTTTTCGGCAGCTATTGGTTTTGTAATTGGATGTCATGTTGCCAACATTCCATTTAGTTGGGAAAAATTAGGGCTTCTTATTTTAGGTGGATTTTTAGTTACTGGTTCCTCCAACGGTTTTAACCAAATTATAGAATGCGATTTAGATAAATTAATGACGCGAACAGCTATGCGTCCGCTTCCGCAAGGAAGAATGAGTACTACCGAAGCCTTATTAATTGCAGCTATTATGGGTTTTACTGGTATTATTATTTTATGGGTTTATATGAACCCGATGAGTGGAATTTTAGGTGCCTTAGCATTGCTTTTATATACCATGGCTTACACTCCGCTAAAGCGAAAAACACCTTTTGCCGTTTTTGTTGGTGCCTTTCCGGGAGCCATTCCGCCAATGCTTGGTTTTGTTGCTACTACAAGTGGTTTCGGTGAAATAGGATTTTATGCTTGGCTACTTTTCTTCGTTCAATTTATGTGGCAATTTCCACATTTTTGGGCAATCGCTTGGGTATTAGATGATGATTATAAAAAAGCAGGATTTTTAATGCTGCCTTCCGGAAAAAGAGATAAAGCCAGCGCGTTTCAAGTATTGGTTTATACCTTATTTTTGTTGCCGATAAGTTTAACGCCTGTGTTCTTTAAAATGTCAGGAAGTATTTCTGCAATTATTATTTTAATTTGTGGCATTTTATTTTTGTGGCAAGCTTATAATTTATATAAAGAATGCAGTGTAAAAGCAGCTAAACAATTGATGTTTGGATCTTTTGCCTATTTACCGTTGGTGCAATTAGCAATTATGATTGGAAAATAATTTTTTAATAAATGGAAACAGCTCTAATTAAGGAACCGGAACAAAAAGGATTAAAAGAAAAAACAATGAAAGCGCTTTTGTGGCTTGGCATTGTAAGTATGATAATGCTTTTTGCCGGACTTACCAGCGGTTATTTGGTTCGTGAAATGAGTGGAAGTTGGCTTCATTTTGAATTGCCTGCTTTATTTTGGTTAAGTACTGCGATAATCATTACAAGCAGTGCTACCATGAATTGGGCAGTTATGTCGGCTAAGCAAAACGACTTGAAAAAATTAAAATTAGCAATAACCATTACCTTACTTCTCGGAATAGGATTTACCTTTTCACAATTTGCAGCTTGGCATGTGTTAATTTCTAATAATATCTTTTTTACAGGTGTAAAAAGCAATGCTTCGGGTTCGTTTTTATACGTACTTACAGGCTTGCATTTATTGCATTTATTTGGCGGACTTATTTGTTTATCGGTAGTTTTGACAAAATCTTTTTTGGGACGTTACAGTGCCGAAAATATGCTCGGATTAAAACTTTGTGCAATCTATTGGCATTTTTTAGATGCCCTTTGGATATATTTATTTCTGTTTTTGTATTTTATTCGTTAAACTTGCAAAAAAATTTAAAACAATTGTCTAAATAACTACTATTTTATGTCAAGCGAAGCAGCAGTTCACAGTCATGAAAAGCCCTCTGGATGGGGCGGAGGCGTATCACCATTAGGTGTAAGCTACGGAAAAATGTTTATGTGGTTTTTCTTGGTATCGGATGCCTTAACATTTTCCGGTTTATTATGCGCCTACGGATTTATGCGCCACAAATATCCTGATGTTTGGCCTATTCCGGCAAACGTTTTTAACGAGTTTCCATTTGTACATCATCCGCTTCCTTTGGCGTATGTAGGTTTTATGACCTTTGTACTTATTATGAGTTCTGTAACAATGGTACTTGCCGTTGAAGCAGGGCAAAGATTGAAGAAAAAAGAAGTAATGAAATGGATGTTGTTAACAGTTATTGGAGGTTTAATTTTCGTTGGTTCTCAAGCTTGGGAGTGGTATCATTTTATTACTGGTCCTGAACATGGTGTTGTGAAAACAGTTTTGGAAAATGGAACTTGGCAAACAATAATGATTCATGGAGCTAATCTTCATCACAACCAATATGGATTACCCGTTTTTGCCGATTTCTTTTTCTTCATTACTGGATTTCACGGATTTCACGTTTTTAGTGGTGTTGTAATTAATTTTATTATTTTTCTGAATGTTTGGAAAGGTACTTATGAAAAACGCGGACATTATGAAATGGTTG
>DATLTG010000149.1:0-4701 GCA_035533735.1 Bacteroidia bacterium | reverse complement strand
TTGCTATTTTTTTTACTTGAATGTATCCTAAGTAACCATAAGTTAGACCATCTTCATTTTTAGTTGTATCAACGAGTTGATACGTTCCTGTTGGCTCAATATAAATTGAATGAAGAGTAAAACTTGTCAAGAAAATTATCGAAACTAATATTAAAAATATTTTTTTCATCGTAATCGTTTTATAATACTCGTTAAAATTTTTCAGTTTAGGTTCGGTCAAGTTTTTCAGTACAAAGTTAAAATAATCTTAAAATCTATATTTATAGCAACTAAAAACAAAGGTTACTCAATATTTCACTATTTTTCGTTCTTTTGCTTTATGATAAACAAAAAAATAATTTTCTAATGAACGAATCTACAACTTTAAAACGATCTCTCGGATTGCTTGATGCCACTATGTTGGTAGCAGGTTCTATGATTGGTTCCGGAATTTTTATCGTTACAACTTTTATGGCACGCGACATTGGTTCGGCTGGCTGGTTGATAGTGCTGTGGCTGATTACCGGATTGATTACCGTTTCGGCTGCACTCAGTTATGGCGAATTAGCCGGAATGATGCCAAAAGCTGGCGGACAATATGTTTATTTGCAACGTGCTTACGGAAAAATGATTTCATTTTTGTACGGCTGGACAGTTTTTACAGTCATTCAAACGGGCGTAATTGCTGCCGTTGCAGTAGCATTTGCAAAATACGCTTCTGTTTTTTTTCCCGAATTAAACACCATCATTTTTGCAATCGGAACTTCCTTTCAATTTACCTATTCGCAAGTACTTGCTATTAGTAGTATTGTATTACTTACTGTTATCAATAGCCAAGGAATTCAAAGTGGAAAAATGGTTCAAATCATTTTTACTTCTGCAAAATTATTTGCTCTTTTTGCATTAATTATTTTAGGATTAGCAATTGGTTTAAAAGGAAATATATTGGCTCATAATTTTCATAACATGTGGGCAGCTTCAAAAACTATTTTCGAAAATGGAAAAATTACAGTTATTCCTTTAACAGGATTTGCTTTGCTTGGCGCGATGGGCGCAACTATTATCAATTCACTGTTTTCGAGTGATGCTTGGAACAACGTAACTTTTATTGCAGGTGAAATTAAAGAACCGAAAAAAAATATTCCGCGCAGTTTATTTTTGGGAACTTTAATTGTAACCATCATTTACATTTTAGCAAACGTAGCCTATTTAGCATTGCTTCCACTAAAAGGAAGTCCAACTGCAACTACAGTTTTCGGACAAGGAATTTTATTTGCAAGTAACGACAGAGTGGGAACTGCA
The DNA here is from genome assembly GCA_035533735.1 of Bacteroidia bacterium. GTDB lineage: Bacteria > Bacteroidota > Bacteroidia > DATLTG01 > DATLTG01 > DATLTG01. Next base: position 3,420 of record DATLTG010000149.1, on the reverse strand, counting down.
GCTGCTTCGATGATATTCGGAACTTCTGCTGCTTTTATTATGGCTGCTTTAATTATGATTTCAACTTTTGGTTGCAACAACGGAATTATTTTATCCGGAAGTCGCTTGTTTTATGCGATGTCGAAAGACGAATTATTTTTCAAAAAAGCTAGCTCATTAAATAAAAATCAAGTGCCTTCAACTGCTCTTTGGTTGCAATGTATTTGGGCAAGTATTCTTTGTTTATCAGGCAAATACAGCGATTTACTTACTTATGCGACTTTCGCTTCCATGTTTTTTTATATTTTCACGATTGCTGGAATTTTTATTCTTCGTAAAAAAGAACCAGATGCCGAACGTCCTTACAAAGCTTTTGGATATCCATTTGTTCCTGCGTTGTATATTTTAGTTGCCACAGGAATTTGTGCCGATTTATTAATTTATGATACTAAAAATACAGGTTTTGGGTTATTGTTGGTAGTATTAGGAATTCCCTTTTATTACTTACAGAAAAAAACGCATGAAGTTTAATTTCAAAGATTTTTTTAACTACAACAAACGCGAACGCAACGGCATTTTTATTTTACTTTCCATTATTGCGCTATTACTTATTTATCTCGCCTTTTCAGATAATTTTATACATTCTAAAAAAATAAATTTTTCTGATTTCGATAAGCAAATAACAGCTTTTCAAGAATCACAAAAACAAGATTCCGCTGAAGCAAAAAATAATTTTTCTGAAAACGAAAATCATTCTGAAATAAATCAGGCTCCAGAATTATTTATTTTTAATCCAAATACTGCTACTGAAACTGATTGGAAAACATTAGGTGTTGCCGACAAAGAAATAAAAATCATTCAAAATTATTTGGCAAAAGGCGGACATTTTTACAAGAAAGAAGATTTGAAAAAAATATATGGATTTTCCGAAAAACAATATCTTGCTTTGGCAGATTATATTTCCATTCCAAGCAAAAAAAATAATTTTCAGAAACACGATTCTGCTTTTTATTCCAACAACTATTCTCGAGAAAAAAATAATTTTGAAACAAAAAAAATAATTTCAATCGAAATCAATGCAGCCGATTCCCTTCAGCTATTAAGTTTAAGAGGAATTGGTCCGTATTTCGCACACAAAATTTTAGAATACCGAAATCGTTTGGGCGGATTTTATAATACGCATCAGCTCTTTGAAATTTATCATTTCGACAGTACGCGTTTTGACGAAATAAAAAATAATATTTTGGTGGATACCAATTTAATTCAGAAAATAAATATCAATATGTGTACATCAAAACAATTGCGAAGATTGCCTTATATCAATTACAACCTCTCCAATTCGATAGTTAATTTTCGTTTAAAACATGGCAATTACAAACAAGTTTCCGACATTCAACAATCGGTTTTGATGAACGGAGAAGTGTATGAAAAAATAAAACCGTATTTATCTGTAAAGTGAAAAAGTATTTTTAACCCACCTTTTATTTTGTCGTACTGAACAATTGAAGCATCTCTTTTTTAGATTCTGAATCAAGTTTAGAATGACAAAAAACATTCATCTTTTCAAAAAATAATTTTTCAATCCGCAATTTACAAATCTGCTAAACTGTAATTTTTTTCGTTTACAATTTAGAACGTAGTTCTACTAAAAATTGACGAACATTTGTGAGGGATTTTACAATTTCAACGGTATCTATCGTATCTTGTTTATTCCCTAAAACTTTAGCTTTTGCGCCACTAAGCGTAAAACCTCTTTCTTTTACAAGATGATAAATAACATGAAAATTATCTACGTCTTTTTGGGTAAATAAACGATTGCCTTTTTTGTTTTTCTGCGGTTTTATAATGTCAAATTCCTTTTCCCAAAAACGAATCAGCGAAGTATTTACGTTAAACATTTTGGCTACTTCGCCAATGGTGTAGTACAATTTTACCGTTTCCGTTTCTTTGTATGGCATTTTTAAAACGTCCAATCCACATTCATGGTTGGCATAATTGGTAATTGGTTTACGCGTTGATAAGTAATTCTATCGAAATAAAATATATTTTGACGATCGTAAGCATTGGTAACGCCAGCTCCTACATCAAGTGTTGAATTTACAGAGAGTACAAATTTTTTCTTAATACTTAAATCCAACCGATTGTAATCTGGTAAACGTGCGCCATTTTCCTGTCCATATAAAACTCCTAATGATCCGTTTGCTGTATTAACATTTGCATTCAGGTTGTTGTTTAAATTTAAACTTTCATAAAAACCTTGGTTTTGTGTGAAAGGAAAACCGGAACCATAATTCCAACGTGCGCCAACTTCCCAATCCAAATCTTTACCAAAATCATACGAAAGAACCAAGTTTACACTGTTTGTTCTGTCGAAATTTGGCGGATACGAAATTTGTCCATCCCAAAGCAATACTTTTCCATAAGAATAAACCGTCCAAACACTTAAATGTTTGTATTCATATTTCAATAAAAAATCAAAGCCTTTAGCTGTTCCTGTTTCCACCAGAAAATCATCTTTTAAATAATCAGGAATTGAATTATTTGTAGGACTATTATCGTATAATTTATACGGATTCAATTCTAATATTTCGTTGAAAAATTTTTCGTAGGCTTCTACATTTAAAGTAAAATGTTTCAAGAAATCGTATTCAAAACCAAAAACAAGATGATCTGCTTTTTGCAAATTGCTGGTTACATTCGACACTTTTCCATTTTGCGAAGTAAAAGTTGATTGTAAGTTTTGCGGGCTTGATAAAAACCCATAAAATAAATCAACAACTTCTAATTGTGAAGTAGAACTAATTAAATTTTGCGTATAAATTCCGGCTGCCGCTTTTAAACGAAAAGTCTTAGTTACATTGTATTTTACACCTAAACGTGGTTCAAAAGAAAACTGAGGAAGCGAGGCATAATATTGCAAACGAACACCTGGTTCCACCACTAATTTGCCATTAGAAGAAATCAATTTTGTTTTTAGAAATCCATCCATTTCGGTACTATTATTGGACTGATTAATTTCCCGATTTACAGAATTAAAAAGATCTAAACTTGTTTTTGTAGCTGCAATATCTAATCCATATTTTATTTCATTTTTTCCCATAAAATACGTAAATGTTAAGCCCATATTAAATCCGTTAACTCCGCTACTTTGTGGCGACATATCTGGTTCTGCAACATTAATTTTATAAGAGGAATAATCAAAATTTCCTTCAATTAAAACCGGTGAACTGGAAGGTATCACTACGAAATTACTTCCAAATCCTGTTTGTGTCCAATTCAAATTAGAAAGTGCTTGGTAATTTACTTGATCGGTATAATTAAAACCAAACACGCTCAACTTACTTCCGTTAGAGCCATTAAAAGAAACTTTTCCGTACAAATCGGTAAAATTAAAAGGCAAACCTTTTCCTGAATCTACGTAAGGATAAAGTATTTTAGAAG
>DATLTG010000148.1:0-2341 GCA_035533735.1 Bacteroidia bacterium | reverse complement strand
CGAAAAAAAATTTTCGAGGCGCGCTTCTTTATTTATCTACAAAAAAGTATTAATAAAAAACTACTTTTTTGATATATGATTTAGCATTTTTTGTATCCGTAATTCTTAAAAAATAAACTCCAGAAGCAATGTTGCCTCTATTGATACTATAAAAGGAACCGTTAAATTGCGAACTCATCAATTGTTTTCCGGTAACATCAAACAACTGAACTAAATGTTGATTCATATTGTTATCCGAAAACTTAATAAATAAATTATTTTGTGTTGGATTTGGATAAACACTAACATCATTATTATTTGTCAATTCAGGTACACTTGTAACTGAAGGCTGAACCAATAAAGGACGTAAAAATATTTTCACGAAGTTAACAGTTGTATCCATATACGCTATTTGAGAAGCCGATGTTCCAGCATACGGAACGTGGTCGGCATTGTAAAACGTATAAAAAGGATTTGGAACACCCACATTATTCGCACGAATATTTAACGAATGACATCCGCTAACTCTCATAATCGGATTACCTGCAACAATAATTAAAGCAGTTCCATAAGGAACAGTATGATCAGAATCGCCTTGCATACTCACAAAAGGAATAGCACCAGATTTAACCCAAGAAGTATCTCCAATTGCACCGCACAAATTAACCACTCCGTTTACATTATCCGAATAACCTGGATTGCCACTTGTTCCTTCCAAACCACCCATTGAAGAAATATTTACATACGATGGAACTTCACTTGTTTGTGTAAGATACGCCAAGTGCAAAGCCATAAATGCTCCAGCAGAACTTCCTCCAGCAAAAACATAATTAGGTTGAATTTTATAGGTATTTGACGTAGCAAAATCTTTTCTGAAAAAACGGATGGCTGCTTTCATATCCTGAACTCCTCTGATAACTGCAGGTACTGCATGAATAGAATCGAACGGATAAAAACCCAAGCGATAATTAATAGATGCGGTTACATAACCCATTTTAGCAAAAGTAGTACAGAGAGAAGATACATCTTGGTCAGTTTTTGAACCGCTGATAAAACTGCCACCATGAGCAAAAACGATAAGTGGACGCTGAGAAACCGTATCACCAACAGGTTGGTAAATATCCATTGTTAATGTGGTTGGACTTCCTGTATAATCTGTATTAGATCCATAAACCACCCCTGATGTAATAGTTACAGAAGAAAATATTTGCGAATAATATCTTCCGTGTGTTGTATCAATTGGAATAGTTCCTGTTGCGTGTGTAGTTTTTGTTATCATTCCGACAAACAAAAAAGACAGCACTAGTAAGTAGAAGTTTTTTTTCATGATCATTTATTTTTTGGTTAGTAATTTATTTCAATAAAATTTGATGTTTCTTTTCAAACAAGAGCAAAGGTAGAAATTATTTTTAATTTTTTTCTTTTTACATCAATTGGAGAAATTGAAATACTATTTTTTGCTCGAACACCTGTTTTTTTCTGTACAATACAGTATTATTAAATTATAATTAACATTCTGTTTTTTTATTTACATTTGCACCTTAAAAATAAATTTAAGACATGAAGAAAAAAATATTATTGGCATTAAGCTTGTTGCCGTTCACGGTTTTTGCAGGAGGATTCCAAATTCCTCAACAATCTATTAAAGCAACCGGACTTGGTGGTGCTTTCACTGGCATCTGCTTTGACGCATCTTCCGTTTTTTACAATCCTGCAGGAATGACAAACATTTTTGGACAAAATTTTACTTTAGCTGGAATTGCATTGATACCAAGTGTTTCTGTATTAACACCAGATAACGTAAACACCAATCAAACGTCATCTGTTTATACACCCATTGAAGTTTATTATTGCGGACAAGTTTGTAAAAAAGTTTGGGTAGGGTTTTCAATAAACAATCAATTTGGAGCCGCAGCTTCTTATCCAAGTAATTGGGAAGGCGAAAATCTTGTTCAGTCAATTAAGTTGCAAACGTTTATGTTTCAACCTACCATCGCTTATAAAATTTGTGATAAATTAAGTTTAGGAGCGGGTTTTGTTTATACACTTGGTTCCTTTGGTGGAACAAAAGCATTACCTATATCTGGAGCAACAACAGCAGGCGATACAACCAATAATGGAGAAGTTAATTTGAATGGTACCGGACATTCTTTTGGATATAATGTAGGTTTATTTTCTAAACTTTATGAAAAGAAAGCAGACAGCACTTCGTGGGGAGAAGCAATTACGTTGGGCGTAAGTTATCGTTCGGGAATGGGCTTTAATGTACCAAACGGAACCGCTGATTTTACACAAATACCAGCCTCACTTGCCAGTCAATTTCCAGCCTCTGAAGGAGTTTCTACTAATGTAAATTTACCGG
>DATLTG010000147.1:0-2097 GCA_035533735.1 Bacteroidia bacterium | reverse complement strand
CAGCGTAACAATTTTTTTCTATTTCTTTGATAGTTGCTTTTAAAGCAGTGTTGGCATTTTCAGCAGCATTCAAATTTCGAAGAATTTTATTTGCAGCCATCAATCTTGCAAAACCTTTTTCAGAAGCTTGCAAAGCTTCATTGGAGAAATCAAGCGTACTGCGATAATGCGTTTGAAGCATAAAAAACCGAACTGTCATTGGCGAATAACCTTTCTCCAACAGCGGATGATTTCCGGAAAATAATTCTTCAGGTAAAAAACCATTCCCGGCAGATTTCGACATACGAACACCATTTACAGTTAACATATTTGTATGTAACCAATAATTTACCGGTTGTTTGTGATAACAAGCTTGTGATTGTGCAATTTCATTGGTATGATGCGTTGCTTGTAAATCCATTCCTCCGCCATGAATGTCGAATGTTTCTCCCAAATATTTTTCGCTCATAGCGGAACATTCAATGTGCCAACCTGGAAATCCCCAACCCCAAGGAGAAAGCCATTTCATTAAAGTTTCTGGTTTTGCTGCAATCCATAACGCAAAATCAAGGCGACCTTTTTTTTCGTCTTGTCCGCTTAATTCGCGCGTATTGGCAATTAAATCGTCTAATTGTCGATTGGTTAATTGTCCGTAGGAATATTTTTTATTGTAATTCTCCACATCAAAATAAACCGTTCCATTTATTTCATAAGCAAATCCTTCCGAAATAATTTTTTTAATCATTTCTATTTGTTCGCAGATATGTCCAGTTGCAGTTGGTTCAATAGAAGGAGGTAAATTATTGAAAACGCGCATTACATCGTGAAAACCAAGTGTGTATTTTTGCACGATTTCCATTGGTTCCACTTGTTCTATTTTTGCTTTTTTTGCAAATTTATCATCGCCTTCATCGCGATCGCCTTCTAAATGTCCAGCATCGGTAATATTCCGTACATAACGCACTTTGTAGCCAAGATGAAGTAAGTAACGGTAAATTAAATCGAAGGAAATAAATGTGCGGCAATTACCTAAATGCACATCGCTGTAAACAGTTGGACCGCAGACGTACAATCCTACAAAAGGAGCATTTATAGGCTCAAATTTTTCTTTTTTTCGAGAAAGGGTATTATATAAAAACAATGGCTCTTTCATAAGAGCCAAAGGTAAAAAAGAAAATTAAGAATTAAAGAAGTTTATTTTGTTGAATTATCAATAGGTGCATCTCCAATATATGTCCCTGATTTATAAACGGCAATTCTTGTAAGAATTCCATCTGGAGAGTATATATAGCACTTGCCATCTTTTAAAACTCCATGTACAAAAATGCCATCCTTTGCAATTTGTTGATTTTTATTATATAATTTAAAATAGCCTTCTCCAGTAAAAACTTGTGTAGGAAGATTCGGTTTTTCATCCGATTTAACCACTACTTTTGGTGCTTCAGAAGCAGGAGGATTGTCTTTAACAGCAGCAACAGGTTTAGTAGGTGCAAACGTTTTTGTATTGGCAACATCTAAATTTCCATTAACAAATGCTTTTTCTGCTTTCAGTTGTCCATTATCATAATATTCCTTTAAAACGCCATTTTCCTTTCCACCTTGCCAATTACCGTCCATCATCATTTGCCCATTCTCATAATAATATTTTTGTTCCCCTTCTCTTTTGCCCATCGCGTTAAAGTTAAATTCTTGCTGAATTTTCCCATTATCATAATATAACTTATAATCGCCAACCCATCTGTGATTTTGCCAAAGACCTTCTTCCGATATTTTACCGCTATCGTTGTACATAATGGCATATCCATTTGGAATATTATCTTTGTAAGTAAGTTTATTTTTCGCAAAACCGTTTGGGTAATACTGTTCCCAAATTCCTTCTTTTTTACTATCCAGAAATTTTCCTTCTTCTACTTTTTGGTCGTCTTTATAACCCGGTAGTCTGGCGGTTTTATTATAAATTATCCAATGACCTTGTTTCAAGCCATTTGCATCTACAAAATTTATAGTAGAATCTTGTCCATCCAATGATAAAGATTCTGAGGGCTGAGAAATGATAGCCCCTAAAAGAACCAACAGTGTTATGAGTATGTTTTTTTTCATGATACGATGAATAAAATC
>DATLTG010000146.1:0-3046 GCA_035533735.1 Bacteroidia bacterium | reverse complement strand
AAAGAAAAAGGAATTGCACCTTTAAATCAGGTAAAAGATAAGGTTACACAATCGGTAATTAAAGATAAAAAAGCCGACATTTTGAAAAAAGAATTTAGCGATGAAATGGCTGGAATTAGCACATTGCAAGCATTTGCTGCAAAAGCAAATTTACAAGTTGCTGGAGATAAAAATGTATCTTTTCTTGAAACAAGTGTTTTACAAGGTATTGGTCCGGAAGGCAGTGTAATTGGTGTTGCATCTGTTTTAAAACCAAACGAACTTTCTAAACCAATTCAAGGAGAAGCTGGCGTTTACGTTATAAGTGTTGATTCTATTCACAATGCGCCTCCTTTAACAAACTACAAAGCATTTCAAATGCAACTGGAACAAGGTTTAGCTAACAAAGCCGACTATGATGTATTTAACGCTCTTCAAAAAAATGCCAATATTGTAGATCATATCGGTAAATTTTATTGAGAAATAAATTTTCTGTTTTCTGTAAAAAAGCGCAAATAAAAGTTCTTAATTACACAGGAATCATCAAGTTAGTAAAAAGCCTATAAACAAACAAGTTTATAGGCTTTTTCAAATTTAAAAACATGTAAATCGTCAGCATAAAGTGAACTAAATTTAATCATATATAAAACATCGTTTCTGAAAAAAACTAAATTTACACACATATTAGAATAAAAAAAGTATCGAACAAATTAAAAGCCCATTTAATGATTTTATGAATGAAAAAAAGTATATTTGATTCAAAATAAAACTGATGTTTATCAGACCTATCTACCAAAAATAGCTGTATCGGTCTTATTTTGTCAGACATATACACTAGTTAGGCGTAATTTTAAAAATAAAAAAATGCCATTAAGATTAAAATTCATTGAAGAATCTGGAGTTCCGATTTCATTCCAGAAACCTGGACAAATAGATGTTAGAGTTGGACCTTGTTCAGCAAAATCTTGGAACGAGGAAAAAATTCCATTGGATGGTCGAATTTATATTTGTGCTGGAACTGTAATTCTAAAAAACGGAAGAAGACTTCAAGCAAATTTTGAAATTAACACGCATACATTTGACTTTTTAAATCGAGACTCTGTAAAAATATTTATTGAAAAAGAACAAGCATGGTATTATTTCAACGAGCCAGAATTATTTAAAATTTTGGGAGTTACAGAAGTAGAAGCTTTACCTTATACTTGGATGCCAGATCGACCATTAGCATACTCGAAACAAGGACCATATCCAATGAAAAACTAACAAAAAAACTTCGCATAGCCGCATAACGTTACCAGTTATACAAAATAAGTAATCCAAACAGAACAATTATTTCTTCCGGAAAATTGATCAAAGAGTAATTTATTTTTTCAATGCTGGGTTTAGCTCAAAAGCTTTTGCAAAATACGGACTTGCTTTTTCCTTTTCGCCCATATTTTGGTACGTAATAGCAATGTTTAAATAAGCTTGTGCATCCGTTGGATTTAATTGTTGCGCATGTTGAAAAGCATTTAAAGCATCCGGAAAATTTTTTTTCATCGCGTAAGCAATTCCCAAATTTTCCCAAGAACCCAAATCCTGCGGATTAAACAAAACAGCTTTTTTTAAATATAAAATCGCTTTATCGAAATCGCCCTTTTCCTTTCCGTAAATAGAACCTAACAAACCTTGTGTGAGAATATGTTGAGGCGAAAGAGCCAATACTTTTTGCAAATAATAAATAGCAGAATCCGGATTGTTTTCGGTTTTAAAAATAAGTCCTAAATTATAAAAGGAAGTATAAAACTTTGGATTTATTTCCACCGATTTTAAAAATTCGGATTTCGATTTTTCAAGCATATTGGTTTTAACTTCACCATCTGGAAGTTTCAAGGCTTTTATCAAGATTGAATTTCCGTAATAATAATGCACTTTGGCACTGTTCGGAACCGTATTTACATCTGTAGAAAAAAGGGTGATATTGTTTTTCCAATCTTTATTTCGAGCGATTGTTTCAACTGAAAAAATAAGTAATACCGCAGAAATAAAAAGTGTTATCGGCACAGAAAATTTATTTTTCAACGGATTTTTTTTCATCGAAAAATAATTCAACAGCCAAGCAATTGCAATACAAAAACCTAACGAAGGCAGAAATAGAAAACGCTCGCCCATTGGCGCACCGATATTAAAAAAAACATTGGAAACAATGGAATAGGTTATGAAAAAAAATAAAATTCCGTACGAAACCGGATGTTTTTGTTTGGCGTTTTTGATTGCCCAAATCAACAAAAAAAGAAAAATTAAAAATGGAATCAATGCTTTTAAACTCGTCCAATTAATAATTGGAATTTGATTAAAAGAATAATCCGAAGAAAGTGGAAAAGGAAAAATTAACATCCATAAATATTTTCCGCTGATGCAGGAAATAGTTGCCATTCGTTCAAAAAAAGTGGCATTTACAAACGGATTTTCCATAATATCCGAACTGCTTTTTGCACCTAAACCAACCATATATGTCCGTAAAGCCAAATAAATAAAGGCGGTTACAAAAAACGGAACGCTTTTTTTTAAACATGTTTTAATATTGGTTTTATCCGTAAAAAAATAAATGGTAAGCGGAATAATGGCTAAAAAAGTGATGCCGTTTTCTTTGGAAAAAAGTGCTAAGAAATAAAAAATACATCCGTAAAAAAAATATTTTTTCAAATCTGATTTTGCATATTTCAAGGTATAACAAAGCGTTAAACACAAAAATAAAAAGGATAAAATTTCATCTCTGCTTTTAATATTGGCAACTACTTCCGTATGCAATGGATGCGCAATAAAAAGCAAACTTGCCGCTATTGAAATGAGCGGTTGCTCCGGAAAAAAATCGAGCAGCAACAAAAACAAAACAATGGAACAAAATCCATATAAAATAATATTTATGAGATGTGATGGATGTGGATTGTTTCCGAAAAATTGATGTTCCACCGCAAACATTACTAAGGAAAGTGGGCGATAACGACCGCCACCTAAATCGAGTGCTTTACCATAAATGCCCGAAAAAAAATCTTTGGTCATTAAATCCGGAATGCCTTTTAATCCT
>DATLTG010000145.1:0-2833 GCA_035533735.1 Bacteroidia bacterium | reverse complement strand
TTTGAAAAAATAGGAATAATTGTTAAAGTCTTTTCAGATTTTCTCTTCCAAAGAGTTTCTGTAATTAAATCTCCTGCTTTTGGCCTCATTTCACCCAAAGCAGTCATGCTCATTAAAGAAGCATATAAAATGCTTTGTTCAGGAAGATTGCACCTGCCGTATTTTTTTATGCATTTTTTATTTGGTGGATATTTTAAGTTTACGATATATTTCAATCGTACATTGTCATTGACAATTGTTTTATTCATGGTCAAGCGAAAAAGCTTTTCAAATGATGATTTGTCTTTGGAAAAAACAAAATAAATGAAGATAGCGTCAAGTAATTTTATGATTGATTGGACATTTGTTTCTGTCGTTTCCTTCCCAAATAATCCTCTCAAAACTTCAAGATATTTCTTGTTTAGGAATAATTCATAATCGCTTATTTCTTGGATAGTCATTCTGTTGAAATCTTCTTGCGCTTGAGTTGTTCGAGGCCTTGGATGTGCTGGATTTTATAACATCAAGTCCGGCACCGATTTTTATTTTGTTACTGATGATGAAATTACAACAAAAAGCCAAATAGAACCGGTCAAGCCCGATATTAGTTGATAGCGATTTACAGCTGATTGTTACTACGTCTGCCAACCTTGCGGCAAAACTTTTGGTCGCATGTGCTTTTTCTGTCAACACAACAATTTTAAAGCGACTATTGCGCGCCATATTTTGTACCTATTGCAACCATTTCCTTGTCTATGTCCATCAATTTAGGTAGCCCTTCGGATTCTATTTCGTCGTATATATTATTAATTTTTGTCGCAACATCTTTTACATGTTCACTACTGGAAATTGCAGTTTTAATTTTGGAGTACTTCCCTTCTAAAAAACTGATAAAACAATAAACGAGTTTGTCAAGATTTTCGGTCTCTTTTATCCTAAACGTTGAGAAATCCTTTTTTGTGAAATACAAGTCTGCCATATACTTGTCAATTTTAGGTTTTTCAGGTTTATTCAAACATTCCTTTATGTACGCCTTCATAGTAGCAATGCCTACATTTATTTCATGAATTATTGCTTTGTCGTTTTTTACCGTAAGCTGAATATTTAAAGTTTTCTCACTGGCATTTTTGTATTTGTCGTATGGTCTCCTTAATAATGGGTTTGAATTACATTGACTATATGTATTGAAGCTCATAAGCAAAAATGAAAATATTGTTAAAATGTATTTCACTGCTTTTTGTTTTTAACTTTCCCTCTTTCTGGTCCGTGTTTTAAACGAGGAGTAGTTAGGGAAAAAATAATAGATAAATTTTTCATAAAAGCACCTTAAACAAAAAAAAGTAATTTTTGGTACATCTTCCCCAAAATTGGAATTTTAATTTTTCTAATAAAAACAGACATTAAACTTAAAATCCAAAGAAAAATAAATAATATCTGCATGCTCCAGAATAATATTTCCGATAAAAACTTAAAATGCAATGGAGTGTTTAAAATATTTATTTTTTCCAGAGAATTATTTTCTAAAGTTGATGATATATAATTTACAATCGCTTGCTTCCTTTCTTTTGAGTAAGGTAAAAAAGAAGTTTGTATCTCGTTATTCAAGTTTTGAAGTTTATCATATAACCTTTGATCCAGCTTTGAATTTGAGCCATACTTAATAATTTCGGTTGCCCTTTCTTCATCCAAATAAGATTTCTCGCCTTTTAAAAGTAAGCAGGTAATTTTGTACCTGTTAAATTCTTTCATTTTTTTTTGAGCTATTATTTTTTTTATTAAGAGATACCCTGGTACATTAAACTGGCAAATTAAGTTAATTGGATTTAGTAAATTTTCATTCGATATAATATCCGCGATTAATTTACCATCGGATTCTATTCTATCTGATTTAGGATATTTATATCCATGAAACAATTGGTCAGTGATAAAGAAGTCTTGATATTCTTTCGCCGAAAATTCCGTAGCATTATTTAGAATATGTTCTTTTGAGACTATTGAATTTGTATTGTATAATCCTATAATCAATAAAATATTTATAAAAAACAAAAATATCATATTCCCTAGCGATTGTCTTAAATGGTAACTTATCTCGTGATCATGTTTAAAAAAAATTTTATTGCATAGGTACCCTAAAAAAAATCCTACTAACGTGAAATAGCTTAAAAAGCAAATAAATTTTTTATTCACCTTATTTCTGATTTTAAATTAATGCTTATTTCTATCATGTGGCAATGAATTTACAGACAAGATTTCGGTTTATTCGTTTTTTTAGTGAAGCATTTGCACTTATCCAAATCTAAACAGAAAAAAGATCAAAATAAAAATCCTCTTTATTTATTCTTTTACTGAGGCCCGGCTCTTATTTAATTAAAAAGCTAACTATAAGAAACAAAACAATACAATTTTCTATGGAAATGAATACTTGTGAAGCCAAGATTATTTTCTAAAAATATTCTTTGTCGCGGGAAAAATATTAGTAGAGCTTGGTTGATATAATATTAATGGTTGAGGCCATTTAAATTCTTGCGCTTTATAGTTTTGAACAGCGTCAAAAAAATTATTCCATATACCATTTGGATATAATGCAACATGAAAACAAGCTTTGGGTCTGCCTAACAGGTTTCTGCGATGTTCGTAAAGAATTATCAATTCATTTGTCCCGTTTTTTATGCCTGAGTCGGTATGTGCTCGAGATATAGATTTAAAGTCACTTTTGTTTTTAATATATAGAGAAACAATTCGTTGAGAAGGCTGTACGTCTGGATTTGGAAGTTCAGCATTGGCAATACCAAATGTTCCAAGAATAGAAGCTCCTACTTTGTCACCTGAAATTTGAGATAACGGCGTGAAAGAG
>DATLTG010000144.1:0-5022 GCA_035533735.1 Bacteroidia bacterium | reverse complement strand
TTATATACCTACGATGGTAAAATTTTAAAAAAATGGCAAGCAGCTACAGGAATTTTATTAGACACTGTTAAAGTTACCAATGCTCCATTTCTGTCTGGAGGGTTACAAGTGGATAATTGTGATGATATTTTTGCCGGAGCGGGAGATAGTATTAAACAATATGATGTGAATTTGAATTTGGTTACTACCATTCCTGCAACAGACACTGTGTATGATTTAAAATTAGGAATAAATAATTTACTATACGCTTGCGGAAACGGATTTGTGCAATCTATACAACTTCCTGTTATGTGTAGTAGTAGTTCCGAGCCAATATCTTCGCAGACATCTACACTAATTATTCCCAATGTTTTTTCTCCCAACGGAGATGGAAAAAATGATGTGTTTAAAGTTCAGTCGAGTGGCATCAGTACTTTCGATGCACAAATATTTGATAGATGGGGAATTAAATTATATGAATGGAATAATCCATTAAGTGGTTGGGACGGTAAAATAAAATCGGGAGATGATGCACCTGATGGCACGTATTATTATCTGATAAATGCAACTGGAGTAGATGGAAAAAAATATACTGAAAAAGGATTTCTGACTTTATTGAGATAAAGAAATATTTTTTAATACCTTTTATTTGTTATGCTGAACAGAGAGAAGCATCTCTCACACAGATTCTGAATCAAGTTCAGAATGAACCTTCCCAATTACTTCATCACTTAATCACTTCAAAAGAACTTTCTTAACTTTTCAATCAGCACATTGGTAAATTGATACATCAGCGAATCATCGTTTTTCTCAATTAAATCTCTATTTTTGCTGTTCAAATCTTTTTTTTCAAACCTATTTGTATGTGGGCTTCGATAGCTAAAATTATATTACGAAATCGTTGGAAATTTGTAACGGTGATTGCTGTGATAACGCTTTTTATGGCGTACAAAGCAACGCAAGTGCAACTTACTTACGAGTTTGCCCAACTTTTACCGCAAACCGACAGCACAAGTATAGAATATCAAAACTTTAAAAACCGTTTTGGATTAGATGGAAACGTTATGGTTATTGGAATGCAGGAAGATAGTTTGTATCGCCTGAACGAATTTAATGATTGGTGCAAACTGAGTGATGCGATTCAAAAAATAAAAGGCATTCGACAAGTTGTTTCGGTAGGACGTTTATACAACCTCACCAAAAACGATTCCTTGGGAAAATTTGAATTTAAACCGCTTATCAAAAAATTGCCTACAACTCAACAACAGTTGGATAGTCTGAAAATTGCCATTCATAGATTACCTTTTTACAGCGGATTTATTTACAATGAAAAAACGCATTCCACTTTAATGGCAATTACGTTTGAAAAAAAAGATTTAAACACTAATAAACGCATTACCATTGTTGATTCTATTAAATTACAAGTAGATCAATTCAGTAAAAAATACAAAGCGGACGTTCATTATTCAGGAATGCCTTACATCCGAACTATGATTTCGCGAAAAATTGCCAGCGAAATGGTTTTGTTTTTAGCACTTGCCGTTTTGGTTACAGCCATTATTTTATTGCTTTTTTTCCGCTCGTTTCTGCCTGTTATATTTTCCTTATTGGTTGTTTTAATTGGTGTTATTTGGTCAGTGGGAACAATGGTTTTGCTGGGTTATAAAATTACAGCTTTATCAGGATTAATACCGCCATTAATAATTGTTATCGGAATTCCGAATTGTATTTTATTGCTCAATAAATACCACACCGAATATAACTTGCATCACAACCAAGCTTTAGCACTTTCGAGAACTATTGAAAAAATTGGTGTCTCTTTATTTTTCGCTAACATAACTACTGCTATTGGGTTTGCTGTTTTTTGTTTTACACGAACACAAATTTTATATGAATTTGGATTAATTTCTTCACTCAATGTTATTGCGGCTTATTTTATTTCGCTTACGCTAATACCGATTGTATTTAGCTTTTTAAAACCGCCTACAATAAAACATACCAATCACCTGAAAGGAAAAAATATTTCTATTTTATTGCAAAAAGTAGATTATTTGGTGCATAACCACCGAAGAACAATTTATGGAACGGTTATCGTAATTGTCATTATCTCTTTTGTTGGTTTGGAAAAAATAAAAGCCATCGGTTATGTGGTGGACGATTTGCCAAAAAAAGATCCGATTTATGTTGATATGCGCTATTTTGAAAAAAATTTCAATGGCGTTCTTCCTTTTGAAATAAGTATTGATACTAAAAAACCAAACGGTGTTTTTGCTGATAATGGACGGACTCTTTATAAAATAGAAATGATGCAACGGCTTTTTGCCAAATATCCTGAATTTTCAAAGCCGATGTCGATAATTGAAGGAATTAAATTTTCATATCAAGCATTAAAAGATGGCAATCCAAAATTTTACCGTTTGCCTGGAGCACTTGAATTAGCAGACATTTCCAGCTATGCATCGGATGCGAAATCAAAACAAAATTCGTTTAAAGCTTTTATTGACAGCACCAAAAGATATACGCGCGTAAGTATTCAAATGAAAGATGTTGGCTCTGTTAAGATGAAACAATTGGTAAGTGAATTACGCCCAAGAATTGATACCGTTTTTAATTATGATCGCGATGCAAAAAAATGGGCTTCCACTAAAAACGCATATAAAGTAGTACTTACAGGCAATAGTTTGATGTTTTTAAAAGGAAATGATTTTTTAGTAAAAAATTTAATTGAAAGTGTTTTTTTAGCCATTTTACTTATTACAATGGTAATGTTTACGCTTTTTATGTCGTTCCGAATGGTGATTATTTCTATCGTTCCCAGTTTAATTCCATTGTTGATAACTGCAGGTTTAATGGGATTTTTTCACATTCATTTAAAACCAAGCACTATTTTAATTTTCAGTATTGCTTTCGGAATTGCTTCGGATGGCAACATGTATTTCTTAACAAAATACCGTCAAGAATTTAAAAATAATCATTACAGTATTTCAAAAACAGTTTCACATACTATTAGAGAAACCGGTGTTAGTATGGTTTACACAGCTATTATACTTTTTTGCGGATTTGCCATATTCACTGCTTCCAGTTTTGAAGGAACAGCTGCTTTAGGTTTATTAATTTCGGTTACTTTATTATTGGCTTATTGTTCCAACTTAATTTTATTGCCTTGCTTTTTATTATCTCTCGAAAAAAGGCTGACAACAAAAGCATTTTTATCAGAGCCGTTGATTCAGATTTATGACGAAGAAGAAGACATTAATGTCAATAATTTAACCATCGAAAAAACAGACGAAAAATAATTTTTTCAAAACTATTTTTTAAATAGAATAGCATATCCTCCTGTTTCTAAAGTATCGGATTTCTTTTCCACCAAAATTGTATTTTCATATTCTATACTTTAAAGCACTGAATATTTTTTGTTGTTAAGCGTAACTGTTTGAATTAAAAAAAGCAATTTGGCGAAAGAAAAATGCAAGCATTTAAAAGTATATTCTCGTCATTCTATCATGGACACTAACTGATTTAGTTTTCTTTTGAGGAGAATTTGAGAAATTCTTCTCTTTCTACAAAAGCATAAATTTATAAATAATTCGGAACTAAACAGGAAGTAACTTTAAAAAAAAGTAACTTTACATTATGAATTGCATAATCGTTGATGACAACAAAATGGCGCGAACAGCAGTCAAGGAAATGATTGCTCAGTTTGATTATTTGAATATTATCGCTGAATGTGAAAATCCTATTGAGGCAATCAACATAATGAAAAAAGAACAAATTGATCTTATTTTTTTAGATATTGAAATGCCCAAAATGACCGGATTACAATTTCTGAAAAGTCTTGAAAAACGACCATTAATTATTCTTATAACAGCGAAACCCAATTATGCAGTTGAAGCTTTTGAATACAATGTGGTGGATTATTTAGTTACTCCAATTAAAGAAGAACGATTTATTATAGCAATAAATAGAGCGCAAGAACTTTTTGAAAATTCACAAAACACAGTTCAAATAGCCAACAAAGAATTTTTTTTTATTCATGATAATAAAGCGCTTACAAAAATTAAAACATCCGATATTCTCTACATTCAAGCAAATGGCGATTATGCTTCTATACACACTTTTACTAAAAAATATACGGTTCGTCTGAATTTACGAGTAGCCCAAGAAAAGCTGCCAACTGAAAAATTTATACGTATTCATCGTTCCTATATTATTTCCATTGATAAAATAGATTCAATGGAAGAAAATACAGTATATATTAATAAAATACCTATTCCGGTTGGCGATATGTATAAATCCACATTTCTAAAAAAGCTCAATTTGATCTGATAATTTTTATTTAAAAAGCTTTTTGTTCAACTATTTTTTTCTAAAAAAATAGTTTCGGCTTATTTCCTTTCCCGTTCGGCTTAATTTTAAGCTGCTAAACGCATTTTTATACATTAAGGCTTATTTTCAATTAACTTTATGAGTGTAAATAAAATCAGTAATAACGGAGTAAAAGAAATGCAAAATGAAAGATACTACCTCCATATCGATATTTATAGCGGACGATGAAAAAATGTTCGTTGCATCATTAGAGGAATATATTTCGCAAAATTTCCTTAATGTAAAATCCGAAAAATTTTATTCAGGTGAAGATGTACTTGCAAAAATTAACACTTGCCCAGACCTTGTCTTTTTAGATTATAACTTAAATGATTTAAATCATCATTCAAGAAATGGAATGTCGATTTTAAAAAGTATATTATATCGTTCGCCAAAAACATCTGTGTATATTGTATCCGGTTTAAAAGATATTGACATGGCTGATGTCCTAATTGATAATGGAGCTAAAGGCTACATACACAAAGACAACAATACCTTAAATAAAATTCAAGAAATAATTTCAAAAGAAATTTTATTGAAATCAGAAAGCGAAAATAAAAGGAATGAGAAAAGAAAGAACAAGCTACTTTTTTTATTACCATTATTAATTTTAATCGTTTTGCTCTTGCTAAGCAAAATAATATAGGAGGACTGAACAATGAACATTCTAATTGTAGA
>DATLTG010000143.1:0-3163 GCA_035533735.1 Bacteroidia bacterium | reverse complement strand
TCAAATAGTGTATAAAAATTATAAATAACTCTGGTAGCAGCAATTCCGTCTAATTTAATTCCCGAACCAATTTTAATTTCATGTCTTCCTGGAGTAGTAATAACCGGAAAAGTACATGGATTTTGATAAGCTCCAACTGCTTGATTATCTACATAAACCCAAGAATCAGTAATTTTATTAGAAAGCGTTACTTCATTTTTGTTAGTATCCAGTCGCATATCTGGACGAAGTGATATGTTTGAAATATGAATATAGGCAGGAACATTTTCCGAAGGAAAAATTTTTTTACACGAAACAATTGCCATTAAAACAACAGCCATGAAAAATATTTTTTTAAATTGTAATAGTTTGTTTGTTAGCATGAAAAAGCAATTACGTAATTATTCGTCTTTTATTGTTTCGACTAAAAAAAATTAGCAGTTTGTTTTAATTTTTCGATAATTTTATAAGCCACATCTAAGGCTTCAAAACCATCTTCAATACTAACTATCGGATTTGTGTTATTAATTATGGCATCTGCAAAAGTTTCCAATTCCATTTTAATAGCATTACTGTTTTCAATTGTGGGAGTTTCAAAATACAATTGTTTTACGCCTTTTCCTTCGCCTAATTCTATTGTAACGGCTAATGGATCAACGTCTTTAGGGTTTACATTTTGCAAACGAACAATTTCCGTTTTCTTCTCTAAAAAATCAATAGAAATGTAAGCGTCTTTTTGAAAGAAACGCGATTTTCGCATATTTTTCATGGAGATTCTACTGGCAGTTAAATTAGCAACACAGCCATTATCAAATTCAATACGAGCATTTGTAATATCAGGAGTTTCACTTACAACTGCTACTCCACTTGCGCTGATTTTTTTAATATTTGATTTTACTAAATGTAACACAATATCGATATCGTGAATCATTAAATCCAACACCACCGAAACATCCGTTCCGCGGGGATTAAACATTGCTAAACGATGGGCTTCAATAAACATAGGTTGTGAACAATAATTTTTACCAACTAAAAATGCTGGATTAAAACGTTCAACATGACCCACTTGCACTTTTACATTTGCTTCTTTAGCAAGTCCCATAAGACTTTTAGCTTCTTCAATAGTATTTGCTAAAGGCTTTTCAATAAATACGTGTTTGGAGTTTTTTAGTGCTTTGGCAGCACATTCATAATGATTTAAAGTAGGCGTTACTACGTCCACCACTTCAACCGATTTTATCAACTCATCAACAGACGCAAAAGCTTTAATGCCAAATTCTTCTATTACTTTTTTTGCTTGATTTTTATCTGAATCGTAAAAACCTACTAATTCATATTTCGGAATTTCTTTTAATAATTTGAGATGTATTTTTCCCAAATGTCCTGCACCGAGTACTCCAATTTTTAACATTGACTTTTTTTTTGCAAAACTAACCCTTTTTTAATCATTTTTTTTAATTAAAAATAGGGAGAAGTATATAGTTAAAAATATTTTTTTGATTGTAGCAACATTTTTATAAATTTGGCTTTCGTTTCTTATACTAAAATATTACTCCGATGAAAAAAAAATTACTTACCTGCATCGCTATTTCTTTGGCTTTTTTTACTTTTGCACAAGTACCTCAAGGCATTAATTATCAAGCCGTAGCACGTAATTCATCAGGTGCTGAATTAACAAATACTGCCATTCAAGTAAAATTTACCATCCACACAGGAACAGCTTCTGGTCCTATTGAATGGGAAGAAACACAAAGTGCAACAACCAATCAATTTGGATTGTTTTCTCTTGTAATTGGAAGTGGTGTTACTACTGGAGTTGGCTCCGCAAGCTCATTCTCTGCTATTAATTGGGGAAGTGGAAATCATTTTTTAGAGGTTTCTATAAATATTGGTGCAGGTTATATATCAATGGGAACTACTCAATTTATGTCGGTTCCTTATGCTTTATATGCTGCAAATAGTCCGGCAGGACCAACTGGTGCTACAGGAGCAACTGGCGTAACGGGTCCAACCGGTGCTACTGGAACCGCAGGAACAAATGGAGCAACAGGCGCTACTGGAACGAATGGAGCTACGGGCACAACAGGTGCTACCGGATTTTTACAACCTGGAACTGCAAATGGAGTAATACCTTACTGGAATGGAACTAACTGGATTACTTCAGCCACAAATATATATGATATGGGAGGGAATATTGGTATTGGAAACAATGCACCAAGTGCCGCATTAGATATTTCTTATTCAAATAATACTCCTCGATTAAATGTAATAAATAGCGGAACAGGATACGGAGCTGTTTTTACAACCAACGCGAATGGAAGTTCACCTATTAAGGCATATACGACAGGTTTATCACAAGCTGGTTATTTCACTATTGCAAATTCAAGTAGCACTTCTGATGCTGTTTATGCAGAAACAAACGGAAGTGGAAACGGTATAAAAGGTTATACAAATGGTACCGGAAATGGCGTTTTTGGCTATAGTCATTCAGGTGCTTCCGGAGTTTATGGTTTCAACGATTCCACAGGATCTGCAGGAACTTTTCGAATAAATAATGTATCAAGTACTCAGTCCGCTTTATTTGCCAATACAACGGGTACAGGTTATTCAGCTGAATTTACAGGAGGTGCCGGTTTATATGCGGACAAAATAATTACGAATAATTTCAAAATGACAAACGGAGCTGTTCTTAATTATGTAATGACTTCCGATGCTTCAGGAAATGCCTCTTGGCAAAATATTACAAGTATTGGTCCTTCCCCGATTTGGACGCAAACAGGAGTTAATATATATCCAACAACATTGACTAACTTTGTTGGAATCGGAACAACAACTCCAAATAACTTATTTCAAGTTTCGGGCTTAATTGATTTTGAAAATAACGGATCAAATGTTAGCTTGGGATTAAACACAAGTACAGCGACAGGTAGCTCAGGTAATTTTTACAATACTTTCGTAGGCTATGACGCAGGACAAAACACAACAGGTACAGGTGGTTCCTCTGAAACATTTGTCGGTTATTTTGCAGGTAATGCGAATTCAACGGGAGGTAACAACACTTTTATTGGTACCAATACAAGCAAATTAAATACAACCGGACAAAATAATGTTTCGCTGGGAACAGGATCTGGTTCGAACAATATAACAGGTTCAAATAATACGTTCATTGGTTACAATTCTGGAT
>DATLTG010000142.1:0-3335 GCA_035533735.1 Bacteroidia bacterium | reverse complement strand
GCCATCAATGCTTCTGAAATTCGGTACTTCGAAAACAAATCGTTAATATTTTCTAATTCCACATTAAATTTCGCATCGAACCATTCAATCGCTTTTTTATTTCCATCAACAGCTTTTATTTTTTCATCTACTTCCCATATAGAAACAAGTCGGAAAGCATTCCAAATTTTATTTGAAAAATTTCTTCCTTGTTCGCACAATGCTTCATCAAAAGGCAAATCGTTTCCGGCAGGTGAACACAACAACATACCAACGCGCACGCCATCAGCTCCATATTTTTCAATTAAATCAAGCGGATCAGGAGAATTGCCTAAAGATTTGCTCATTTTTCTGCCTAATTTATCGCGTACAATTCCTGTTAAATACACATTTTTAAAAGGCTTCTCGTTTTTGTATTCGTAACCTGCAATAATCATTCGAGCTACCCAGAAAAATAAAATTTCGGGAGCAGTAATTAAATCATTTGTCGGATAATAATAATTAATATCAGCATTATTCGGATTTTTAAAACCATCGAAAACACTGATGGGCCAAAGCCAAGACGAAAACCAAGTGTCCACTACATCTGAGTCCTGATGAACAAAATCGTTAGCATGTTTTTTCGCATTTTCGGGAGTCAGTCCTTGTGAAATATATTTTTTTGTAAATAGTTCTACCGCTTCATCTCTTGTTTTACAAACAACAGGGCTCAATGAATTTAAATCTATTTTTGAATTTGATTTAATTTCGGATGGAGCGTACCAAGCCGGAATGCGTTGTCCCCACCACAATTGGCGACTGATGCACCAATCGTGCACATTTTCCATCCAATGTTTGTAGGTATTTATAAATTTTTCAGGAATCAATTTTATTCTTTTTTTCTCATCTGTAGTCAATACGGCATCCAAAGCAGGTTTCGAAATTTTATCCATTTTCAAAAACCATTGCATCGAAAGTTTCGGCTCAATAACAGCATTGGTACGTTCGCTGTAACCCACTTTATTTTTAATGTCTTCTGTTTTTAAAACAGCACCTAACTGTTCTAAATCTTTGATTATTTTTTTGCGAACGATAAAGCGATCTTCGCCAATATAAAATTTTGCGGCAGCACTCATTTTTCCGTCAGCAGCAATGGTATCAATTACTTCCAATTTGTGTTTAACGCCCAATTTATAATCGTTTACATCATGAGCGGGAGTAACTTTGAGCGCACCAGTTCCAAATTCTTTATCAACATATTCATCAAAAATTATGGGCACAGAACGATTTACTATCGGAACAATACAATGTTTGCCTTTTAAATGTTGGTAACGCTCGTCTGTTGGATTTACGCAAACAGCGGTATCTCCCAAAATGGTTTCAGGACGTGTGGTGGCAATCGTAATGTAAGCCTCACCCCCTTGCCCCTCTCCAAAAGAGAGGGGAGAATTATCTTCATTAACTAATTTATAGTTTACATAAAAAAGTTTCGAGTTAACTTCTTTGTGAATTACTTCTTCGTCTGAAACAGCTGTTAATCCTTGCGGATCCCAATTTACCATTCGTACGCCACGATAAATTTGACCTTTGTTATATAAATCAATAAACACCTCAATAACAGCATCGCTTAAATCTTCATCCATCGTAAATTTAGTACGATCCCAATCACAAGAACAACCCAATTTTTGAAATTGTTGAAGGATAATTCCGCCATATTTTTCTTTCCATTCCCAAGCATGTTTCAAAAAATCTTCGCGTGATAAATCGGATTTGTTAATTCCTTTTTCTTTCAGTAAAGCAACCACTTTTGCTTCGGTAGCAATAGATGCATGATCAGTTCCAGGAACCCAACAAGCATTTTTTCCTTCTAAACGCGCTTTGCGAATCAACACATCTTGTAAAGTATAATTCAGCATGTGACCCATGTGCAAAACTCCGGTAACATTTGGTGGAGGCATCACAATGGTATAAGGTTCGCGAGAATCGGGAGTTGATTTGAAAAAATTATTTTTCAGCCAATGTTTATACCACTTATCTTCAGTAGCTTTTGGGTCGTATATTTTCGGAATTTCCATACTTCTTTTTAAGGAATGCAAAGGTAAAAAAAAGAATGAAATTAAATTTTAAATTGAAAAACGTATTTAGAATTTATTGATTTTTATCGCCTTTTCCCATCAATACATATTCCAATAAATTTGCTCCCATTTCTAACGCTTTTTGGTGCAATGCAGGAGGATCGTGATATATTTCGTAACTCTCCCAACCATTTCCCAAATCGGTATCGAAGGAATAAAAACACACCAAACGCCCTTTGTAAATGAGTCCGTAACCTTTTGGTGGTCCGCCATCGTGTTGGTGAATTTTAGGCATGCCGTGCGGAAATTCATATTTTTGATGATAAATAGGAAACGAAAAAGGCAATAAAACCAAACTTAATTCTGGAAAAACTTTTTTTAATTGCGGACGAACGTAAGGATCTAATCCGAAATTATCATCAATATGCAAAAAGCCGCCACCAATTAAATAGTTGCGTAAATTTTGTGCTTCTTGCGGAGTGAGCGACCAATTGCCATGTCCGGTCATGTGCACAAAAGGATAATTGAAAATATCCGGACTCCCTACATCAACAATAGCTTGTTCTGGATTGATATTCATATCCAAATTTTTGTTGCAAAACGCAATTAAATTAGGTAAAGATGTTTTCAAATTTGCATACCAATCGCCACCACCACCGTATTTTAACAAAGCAATTTGAAAAGAATAATTATTTGTGTTATCGGTAAACGCGAAACATAAAAAAATGGCAGACAGAAAAATTATTTTTTTCATGCGTTTAAATTTCATTTTTTAAATTCACATTGTGGCAAGCAACTAAACCTGCTGTTTCTGTTCGTAATCGGCTGTTGCCGATTGATACAGCTTGCCAATTTGCTTGTAAAGCTTTTTTAATTTCTTCCGATGAAAAATCGCCTTCCGGACCAATCAACACAATTGTATTTGTTTTTTTCTCGCAAATGTCAAACAAATTTTTTTTTGCACTTTTTTCGCAATGTGCGATAAATTTTTGTCCGGAATATTTTTCCATTTTCATCATAAAAGTAGAAAATTTTTCGGCTTCATTTAAAATAGGATGCCAAGCTGAGAGCGATTGTTTCATAGCCGAAGTAATAATAGCATTACATCGTTCCGTTTTTAAAATTTTACGTTCCGAATTTTCGCAGATAATGGGTGTAATTTCATCAATGCCAATTTCAGTGGCTTTTTCCAAAAACCATTCAAAGCGATCCATATTTTTGGTAGGCGCAATAGCAATATGCAATTTAAAATCCGCTCTATTTTTAGTGGCGTTTTTTTCGATTATTTTGACAATACATTTT
>DATLTG010000141.1:0-3812 GCA_035533735.1 Bacteroidia bacterium | reverse complement strand
TCAACGATTTGATACAAAGCATTAAGCGCGAAAGTTCGCCACCTGAAGCCACTTTGTTGAGTTCTTTTAAATCACTTCCTTTGTTTGCTGAAAATAAAAATTTTATTTTATCAAGTCCTATTTCTGTAGGGTTTTCAAGCAAAATATGTGTTATTTTAAATTGAGCATTTGGCATTGCAACATCTAACAAAAGTGTTTTAATTTCCTTTTCCATTTTCGAAAAAACAGCCAAGCGATTGGAAGATATTTTTTTTGCCATTTTTACAACTTCTGTTTCTATTTTATCTAACGCAACTTGTTGCTTTTTTATCTCCATTTCCATGGAAGAAATTGTCTCAATTTTTACACCTAAACTTTCTCGAATTTCAATTAATTCACCTACTGTTTTTACTTGGTGTTTTTGTTCCAATCGATATAAAATATCTAAACGATTCGTTAATTCTTCAATTCGTTTTGGATCATAAACTATTTTTTGTTCCGAATTTTCTAATTCATTTACAATATCTTTCAGCTCTATTGATAAAGAATTAAAACGACTGTTCAATTCGCTCATCGATTTTCCATAATTGGCAATTCCGTTAAAAACAGGTTTTAATTCCGAAAAAGCAGAAATAATATTTGATTCACCTTCATTCAAAGCATATAATGCTTTTGAAATATCTGCTTTTATTTTTTCCGCATTATTAAGAGTATTCAGTTCTTCTTCAATTTTTTCTTGCTCTCCATTTTTTAAAGAAATTTCTTCCAGTTCATTAAATTGAAATAAAAAATAATCGTACTCTTTTTTAGATTGTTTTTCATTTTCAATGAGTTCAGCTAATTTATTTTTTAAATCTCGAAACGAAAAAAATATTTTTTTATACGCTTGCAAAAGCTCATTTTGTTGAGCAAACGCATCAATTACGGAAAGCTGAAAATCGGCTTCGTTTAAACGAAGTGTTTCGTGTTGTGAATGAATATCAATTAAATAAAAACCTAATTCTTTTAATTGCGAAAGTGTAACTGGCGTATCATTAATAAAGGCACGAGATTTTCCTTCCGGATTAATTTCTCTTCTAACAAAAATATTTTTTTCAATATCCAAGCCATTGCGTTCTAAAAACTGCACAACTTCAATTGAATTTTTCGCTAAAAAACTACCTTCTATAATACATTTCAATGTTTTATTTTGAAGCACTTGCACATCCGCTCTTTGTCCGATTAGCAAAGAAAGTGCGCCCAACAAAATAGATTTCCCAGCACCTGTTTCACCAGTAATAATGTTTACGCCTTCGGCAAAATCAATTTCAAGTTGATCAATAAGTGCGTAGTTCTTTATAAACAACCGTTGTAGCATAAAATTTATTGACTGGTTTCGTTGTCGTAAGTGGAACGAGTAATTGGAATATCGTTTTTGTAGTAATCAACCTGACCGAAATTCCAAACCACTTTTTTATAAACATAAGCATTAACTCCTCTCACCACAATCCGAATAGTAACATCAGTATTGGCGTCTTGAGTATGTTTTTCAGTAACACCTTGCGGGTATTCTTTTGCAAGCGGATTTATAGAATCCCGAGCCGGAACTGTTGAATCGGCAGTAGTAGTGTTTGTTGGACTTTTATCAACAGCTATTTCTTTTTTAGGATGAAGTAAATTGTAAATATTTTTTAGTTTATCTTTTGGATATTGTTCTTCTGGTTTTAAATCGGATGCTTGTTGATAAAAAGTCTGAGATAGTTTGAAATCTTTGGCTGCGAATTGCTGATCAGCCTTTGCAATAATTGCATTGTATTTCGCATCTTTCTTTTTAGCTTCCGCTAACGTAATTAGTTTGTTGTTAATTTCTGCGATTTTATCTTTCGGATATTCTTCATTTGGCTTTAAAGCAGATGCTTCTTTATACTCAGTTATCGCTTCGTCATATTTTAAACCACCATATTCTTCATCGGCTGTTGAAATCAAATCATTGTATTTTTTATCGAGTGCTATTTTCTTCGCTTCCTCTTCTGCTTTTTCATTATTTGAAGCGGCTAAATCAGCTAAATCTTTATCAATTTCTTTTATTTTGTCTTGTGGATATTTTGCTGCTGGTTTCAAAATCAATGCACTGTTATATCCTTTCTTAGCATTATCGTAATTTTTGGCAGCCAACAATTGATCCGCAGCAGTAATAGCAGCATTGTATTGATCATCTAATGCTTTTTGAGCCGAATTAGCTGCTTGTTCTTTGGCAATTTCTTTATCTAATTCCGCTAATTTATCTTTCGGATATTGTTCAGTTGGTTTTAACGATGATGCCTGCGTGTAGCTTGTTTTAGCATTGTCGTAATCTTTTACTGAAAACGATTTATCTGCGGAAGCAATTAACGTTTGATACTGTGCATCCAAGGCTTTTTGTTTTGCTGCTGCATCTGCTGCTGATTGAGCATTCGCTAAATCTTTATCAATTTCTGCTATTTTATCTTTCGGATATTGCTCGTTTGGCTTTAGCGCAGAAGCTTGTGTGTAGCTTGTTTTAGCTGTCGTGTAATCTTTACTCGACAATGATTTATCTGCGGAAGCAATTAATGTTTGATATTGTGCATCCAAGGCTTTTTGTTTTGCTGCTGCATCCGCTGCTGCTTGTGCATTTGCTAAATCTTTATCTATTTCCGCTAATTTATCTTTCGGATATTGTTCGTTTGGCTTTAACGCTGAAGCTTGCGTATAGCTTGTTTTAGCTGTCGCATAATCTTTGCCAGACAATGATTTATCTGCGGAAGCAATTAATGTTTGATATTGCGCATCCAAGGCTTTTTGCTTCGCTGCAATAGCATCTGCAGCAGCTTTATCGGCTATTTTTTTATTTACAATAACAATTTGATTTTGTGGATATTTTGCATCTGGTGTTAGCTTCAAAGCATTATTATAAGCAGCTTGCGCCCCCGACCAATCGCCATTTGAAAATGCCTTATCTCCTTTCGAAATAGCATCATCATATTGTTTTTCAAGCTCTTTAGCTTGTTCTTCCGCTTGTTTTATTAAATCCAACTTTGCCTCCATAGAAGCTGTATAAGCTGCATCAACATCAAAATCTTTAATTGTCGGGGAGTAAGCAAATCTTCCAATTGGTTGGTCTAAAATAGCAGTAATTTTTGACGCGGCTGCTCCTTGAGGAAGTACAAAAAGAGAAACTTCACCAATGTCTAATGCAAATGAATGTAATTTAGATACCTCAACGGGTACATTGCGTGTAGTAAAGGTAAGTTTTTTGGTAACCAATGCATCTTTAGTAAAAGACAAGATGTAATCTGCATCGGGATCCATGACAACTTCAAATTTCCCATTGGGAGAAACAATTTGTTGCGTTTGAGAACCATTTTTAAAAACGGTTACAGTTGCACCATCTAACCTTTTTCCTTCTTCCGTAATTTTACCAACCACTGTTAAATTCCATGTCGTAGTTGTATTTTGGGATTTTACAGCACTTGAAAAAAACAGTAAAAAAACTGTTATTAGTGCGGTAAAAAAGAAATTATTAGATTTCTTCCTATTTTTGTATGCGAAAACCATCCGTAAAATTAATCTAACAATTAAGTTTGCAAATATCTAAAATTTTATGCTTTTTTCTACTTTCGTGAAAATGTACGCCAAAATAATTTAAATAACCTTACGATGCAAATAAATTTAAGTTTCTGGGAAAAAAAATCTTTTTTTAACGATGTAGATGTCGCTATTATCGGAAGTGGAATTGTTGGATTAAATGCCGCGATTACACTTCAACAAAAAAATAAAAAACGAAAAATAATTGTATTAGAAAGAGGCGTTCTTCCATCGGGAGCAAGCACTAA
>DATLTG010000140.1:0-2818 GCA_035533735.1 Bacteroidia bacterium | reverse complement strand
CCGAGTATAAAATCGCTAACAGAAAAAAATATTTTTGATGCAAAAAAATTAGGCATCAAACTTTTTGTTTGGACAGTAAATGAAATTTCGGATATGAAAAAAATGCGCGAAATGAATGTGGATGGCATTATTACAGATTATCCAAATAGAGCTTTAGAAACTTTCAAATAAAAAATATTAACTAAAATACAAATAGTCTGTTTTAAAATCAGACAATGATTTTAGTTTTTTATCAGCAATATCGAAATGCGTTTCTGAAAAATGATTTTTATCCGGCACACAAATAGTTTTCATTTTAGCTGCTTTAGCTGAAATTAATCCATTAAAGGAATCTTCAAAAGCCAAGCAATAGGATGGATGTGTGTTTAATTTTTCGGCTGTACTTAAATAAATGGCAGGATGCGGTTTTCCGTATTTCTCTAATTCGGCAGAATGTACTATTTCAAAATATTTTTCTAACTGAAATTGTTTTAAAATCGCATAAATAACCCGAAAATGAGAAGATGAAGCCAATCCAATTTTTATGTTTTCGGATTTTAATAACTCAATTGTTGGAATAACGCCTTCCATTATTTTGCCTTTCTCCGTAATCAATTCTTCTACTTTATCCATTATCATTGATTGCATTTGCGCAGATGAAAAATTTATTTTCGGAAAGCGAATCAGCCAATGTTCAACAGCTTCATCTACACGCATTCCCATAACTTGGTTGCACATTTCAATAGTCATTTCGATACCTGCTTTTCCGAATATAATATGTTCAGCTTCTTTCCAAATCGGTTCCGAATCAACCAATAATCCATCCATATCAAAAATGGCAGTTTGTATTTTTTGCAAATGATGGATCATAAAAAACGTTCTTTTAAAGTTGGATTTGGTGCAATACAAAAATTATTTTTTTGTGAAAAACGATAACGATTTCGCGCAATGTAATCGTAAAAATAATCTCGAATAAAAGGCGGAATTAAAATGCCAATGAAAAATAATTTTTGGAACGCATCTAAATTTTTAGCGATATGAAGTGCGGCACTTGATTTAAAATATTTTTTTTCACCTTTAATTAAAATAATTGAATTTATTTTTTCAGATTGAATAGAATGCACTGAAAAATATTTTTTTGCGAAATCGGATTGCAAAGAAGCGAACAGGAATATTTTTTTTGAATCGTGTTTAATAATGTATTGAACGGAAGCATTACAGAAACTGCATTCTCCGTCAAATAAAATAATATTTTTTACAACTTCTTTTTTCATCAGAAAAAAAAGCGAAAAATATTTTTCGCTTTTTTAAATTAACCTTTTATCATAAATACTTAAAACTTTAAACTTCAAACTATTCTTACGCTTTCACTCCAGCACGAATAATATTAAGTGCGCCACCAGCTTTAAACCATTCAATTTGTCCTTCATTATAAGTGTGGTTTACTTTTATTTCATCTTTGCTACCATCTTTATGATTGAGAACAACTGTCAATTGAACACCTGGAGCGAAGGTTTTTAAGCCATTGATATCAATAGAATCATCTTCTTTTACTTTATCATAATCTGCTTTATTAGCAAAAGTAAGCGCTAACATTCCTTGTTTTTTCAAATTGGTTTCGTGAATACGAGCAAATGATTTTACTAAAATAGCTCTAACACCTAAATGGCGAGGTTCCATTGCAGCATGTTCACGAGAAGAACCTTCTCCATAATTTTCATCACCAACTACAATGGCACCAATTTTTGCCGCTTTGTAAGCGCGCTGAACAGCAGGAACAGAGCCGTATTCGCCTGTCAATTGGTTTTTTACATTATCTGTTTTATCATTGAAAAAATTAATGGCACCAATCAACATATTGTTGGAAATATTATCTAAATGTCCGCGGTATCTAAGCCAAGTACCAGCCATTGAAATATGATCGGTAGTACATTTGCCTTTCGCTTTTATAAGTAATTTCAGATTTTTAATATCCGTTCCTTCCCAAGCTGCAAAAGGCTCGAGCAATTGCAAACGATCGGAAGTAGGCGATACAATTACTTGAACATTATTTCCATCAGCCGCAGGAGCTTGAAAACCGGCATCTTTTACTGCAAAACCTTTCAGCGGCATTTCAATTCCTTGTGGTTCTTCTAATTTTATTTTTTCGCCTTTTTCGTTTGTCAAAAAATCCTTCAAGGGATTAAAACTTAAGCTGCCAGCAATTGCCATTGCTGTAACTATTTCCGGAGAAGCAACAAAAGAATGAGTGTTCGGATTTCCATCATTACGTTTAGAGAAATTTCTGTTGAAAGACGTGATAATAGAATTTTTTTTGTTTGGATCTGTTGTATGACGTGCCCATTGACCAATACAAGGACCACAAGCATTAGCAAGAACAACGCCCCCCATTTGTTCAAAAATTCCTAAATATCCATCGCGTTCAACGGTATAACGAACCATTTCGGAACCTGGCGTAATGGTGTATTCTGATTTAGTTTTTAAACCTTTATCAACAGCTTGTTTTGCTATAGATGCAGCTCGCGAAATATCTTCGTAAGAAGAATTTGTACAAGAACCAATCAAACCAACATCTAATTTTTCGGGCCAACCATTGTCTTTTACTGCTTGTGCGAAATCAGAAATAGACCATGCTAAATCGGGTGTATAAGGACCATTAATATGTGGTTCTAATTCAGATAAATTAATTTCAATTACTTCGTCAAAATATTTTTCGGGATTTTCATATACTTCTTTATCGCCACGTAAATGTTCCGCCACAGTATTTGCTAACTCAGCCACATCAGCACGACTCGTTCCTTTTAAGTATTCTTCCATTTTTTTATCGTAACAAAAAGTA
>DATLTG010000139.1:0-4662 GCA_035533735.1 Bacteroidia bacterium | reverse complement strand
ATAGTATATTGTTTGGTGGTATATTTTGGCAATTGCATTTTTTTATCGCCAATGTATTTGATAACATGAGGAATGTAATAAAAGCCTCTATTTGCAATGATAGCAGCTTCATTGGCAAGCTGTAAAGGATTTACACCCAAGGCGCCTTGTCCGATTGCAAGTGAAATAATATTGGAAGCTTTCCAAGAACCTTTACCAAATAATCTATCATAATAATTGACGGAAGGGACAGAACCTCTTTGTGCATTTGGTAAATCAATACCTAATCGTTTACCAATTCCAAAACTGAAAATATTTTTTTTCCAAGCTTCAAAACCTTCCACTGTATTATTGTGATATTGAGGTGCATCAATAACACTGTGAAAAACATTGCAAAAATAAGTGTTACATGAAAGTGCAATGGCATGTTCTAAATCTAAAGATCCGTGAACGGCATCGCATTTAACCGTCCAGTTTCCCATGTGATAACCACCATCGCAATAGTAATGGGTGTTTGGAAAAAGTACGCCATCTTGTTGTGCGATAAGTGCCATAATTGGTTTAAAAGTAGAGCCTGGTGGATATTGTGCCATCAAGGCTCTGTTGAAAAGAGGAACGGTAACAGTGTCTCTGGCAAGTGCTGCATAATTGTGCGAGCGTTCTCGACCAACCAATAAATTTGGATCATAAGAAGGACTTGTTACCATTGCTAAAATTTCTCCGGTAGCGGGTTCAATAGCGACAATGCTGCCTACTTTATTTTGTAATAATTTTTCCCCATATTGTTGTAAAGTGGCATCAATAGAGGAAGTTAGGTTTTCTCCCGGAATGGCAATTGTATCATATTTCCCATTTTTGAAACTTCCCATTTCTCGATTATGCACATCCACCATTATAATTTTCATTCCTTTTTTTCCGCGCAATTGTTTTTCATACGATTTTTCTATTCCGCTAATACCAATGTAATCGCCTTCTTTGTAATAGGAATTTGTGTCGGCAATATCTTGATTTACTTCACCTACATAACCTAAAATATTGGCGGCAATTTTCATTGGATATTTACGAAGAGATCGTGTTTCCACATAAAATCCGCGAAAGCGATACAACTGTTCTTGCAACAAAGCATAAGTTTTGGCAGAAAGTTGAGCAGCAAAAACGGAAGGATGTCGCGGAGAATTTGGTAGTTTTGAAGCCTTCGCTATTTTGTCGATGTAATCCTCTTTTGTAATTCCGATGAGATTACAAAGTGCCAATGTATCAATGTTTTTCGCTTCATGCGGAATAACCATTAAATCATAAGCGGCTGAATTATAAACTAAAATTTTTCCGTGTCTATCGAAAATATAACCTCTATCGGGATATTGTGTTACGTAACGGAAAGCTTGATTTCGCGCATCTAATTTATAACTATCGTCAATTATTTGAATGTAAAAAAGGCGTCCAATAAACGCGATGCCTACCAGCAAAAAAATGCCAATAATTACGTATTGTCTTTCCGAAAAACGATTCATTGTTGTTTTTCTTTATAAAATAAAAATTGGATGATAAATAGCAAAATGATGGTTGCAATAGAGCTAATAATAATTTTCAAAAAAGTAATTCCGAATTCTGAAAATCGAAAATATTCTAATGAAAATAAAACGCTGTGATGGATTAAAACTAAAATAATGGAATAGGGTAAAAACCATTGTAATCCCATAGATTGTAAAGTTGGTTCAGTGCCAAATTCATAGCCATCGCGTGGAGAAATAATTCGTAAAACAGTTGGGCGACAATACGCCATAAACACACAAGCGAAAGCGTGAATTCCCATTGTGTTATAAAACATATCAATAGTTAAACCAGTAATAAATGCGATCAATAATAACAATCCGTTGGGAATAGAAAACGGCAGCATCATTATAAATAAAATATATATAAACGGATTGACAAATATTCCGAGTGCAATATTTTTTATAATCAATACTTGCAAAAGCACGAGAATAATAAATCGGCTTGTATTTCGAAGAATATCATTGAGCATTTTGCGAAACTTTTTCTAAACTATCTTGTTCATCTTTCATCACATTTTCAACAACAAAAACATAACTGCTAATTGATTTAAAATTGCTGGAGAGTTTTACTTTTACTTTAAAAAAAGATTCTCCGGGAACGGTTGTAAAACTTTCTATTGTTCCTGCCAATACTCCTTCCGGAAAAATTCCGGTATAAGCACTGGTAACAATAGTATCTCCTTTTTGTAATTTAATATTTCCCGGAATATCGCTTAATGTTGCAAAGCGGTAATCTGTTCCATCCCACGAAAGTGGACCAAAGGCACCAAACTTTTTTATCATCACGCTTATTTTAGTTTCTTTATGTAAAACAGACATTACGGAGCAATAATTTTTCGAAACATTTTTTACAATTCCAATAATTCCTGATCCTGAAATTACGCCCATATTAGCTTTAACGCCTTCTAAACTACCTGCTTGCAACGTGAGATAATTGTTGCGTTGGTTGGTGGAATTGTTTACCACTTTGGCGCTGATGTATTTGTATTTTTGATTGTAAAGCGAATCGTTTACCCAATATTTTTGGGCTTTTGTGAGGATAAAAGAAGATAATAAAAGGTTGTGTAAACGTGCATTTTCACTCGCTAAATTTTGATTGGTATTTTTTAAGTTCAAATATTCATTCGCTTGCGAGGAAAGCGAATAAAAAAACCCAGCTACTTTATTGGAAGAATTAATAATTCCTGCTCGTTGAAATTTAGTGTTCTGAACAATCAGAAATATAGAAAAACCCTCTAAAAGGGCAAACAAAAAGAAAAAATGGTGTTTCCAGATAAAGGTAACAAGGTTTTTCATGATTTATCTGTTGCCAACTCTATCTAAAAAATATTTTTTAGATTCGGCTTTTACAATCAAAATTATTTTATCAAAAACTGGAATTTATTCACATTTTTTAGCGCAATTCCTGTTCCTCTTGCTACAGCTCTAAGTGGATCTTCGGCAATGTGAACTGGCAATTTTGTTTTCAAAGAAATACGTTTGTCTAATCCTCTCAACATAGAACCGCCACCTGCTAAGTAAATTCCTTTTTTATAAATATCTGCCGAAAGTTCTGGAGGTGTCATTTCTAACGCATTCAAAACAGCTTCTTCTACTTTTGAAATAGATTTGTCTAATGCGGCAGCAATTTCTCTATACGAAACGTGTATTTCTTTCGGAACGCCTGTCATTAAATCTCTTCCGTGAACAGCGTAATCTTCAGGAGGATCATCAATTTCTTCCATTGCGGCACCTACTTTTATTTTTACGATTTCTGCGGAACGTTCACCAATCAGTAAATTGTGTTGTCTGCGCATATATTCTTCAATATTTGCTGTAAAATCATCACCGGCAATGCGAATAGATTTATCGCATACAATTCCGCCTAAAGCGATAACTGCAATTTCACTGGTTCCTCCGCCAATATCTATAATCATATTTCCCATTGGTTCTTCCACATCAATTCCAATTCCGATAGCCGCAGCCATTGGTTCATGAATCAAATAAACTTCTTTTCCGCCTGCATGTTCTGCTGAATCTCGAACGGCACGTTTTTCAACTTCTGTGATTCCGGAAGGAATACAAATAACCATTTTCAAGGATGGATTAAACAAATGTTTGCCAGGATTTATCATTTTTATCATTGCACGAATCATGTGTTCTGCAGCGTGAAAATCGGCAATTACGCCATCTTTTAGCGGACGAATAGTTTTGATATTTTCGTGCGTTTTTCCGTGCATTTGTTGCGCTACTTTTCCTACCGCAATTACTTTTCCGGTAAGTCTGTCAACGGCAACAATTGATGGTTCGTCCACTACCACTTTATCGTTGTGAATAATCAGCGTATTGGCTGTTCCTAAGTCAATCGCAATTTCTTGAGTTAAAAAGTTGAATAAACCCATGTTTGATTTTTAGCTATAGGATTGAAGAATTTAGTATTCAAATAATTCAATCGCTAAATTTTTTTAATTAATATTTTATTTTAATAAATCCCAAATGTTTAAATACTTAATCCTGAATTTTAATGTTTAAAATGTCTTATACCTGTCATTACCATCGCCATTTTATTAGCATCGCAATATGCAACTGAATCTTTATCTTTTATGGAACCGCCTGGCTGAATAACTGCGTTGATTCCGGCTTTGTGCGCAATTTCCACGCAATCTGGAAACGGAAAAAATGCATCGGATGACATTACAGCTCCTTTTAAAGAAAATCCAAAACTTGTTGCTTTGTGAATGGCTTGTTGCAAAGCATCTACACGCGATGTTTGTCCAACGCCACTTGCTAATAATTGTTTGTTTTTTACTAAAACGATGGTATTTGATTTGGTATGTTTTACCACTTTATTAGCAAATTCTAAATCAGCTAATTCGCTTTGCGATGGAGCTACAAGTGTTATGGTGCGCATCTCAGCGAGAGTTTCTGTTTTTAAATCTTTGTCTTGTGCGATTACGCCATTTAATAAAGTGCGAAAAGTTTTTTTCGGCAAAGCCACTTCTTTTTGTTCTAAAATAATTCGATTCGGTTTTGATTTTAAAATCTCAAAAGCTTTACTGTCGTAAGAAGGTGCAATAATTACTTCAAAAAATAATTTATTTATTTCTTCGGCAGTGGCAACATCTAAAGGAACATTGGTAATTAAAATTCC
>DATLTG010000138.1:0-10131 GCA_035533735.1 Bacteroidia bacterium | reverse complement strand
AACCAACCTGGTTGTTACCGGAATGTAAAAGATAGAACGGCAACGGTGATGTTTCACCTCTCCCCACCCCTCTCCTTTGGAGAGGGAGATAAAAGCACGATTTCTAAAATCCTCCCTTTTGGGGAGGATTTAGGAGGGGATATTTATTTTTTAGCTTGGACAACCACACCTTGGACTTTGCCTTCCAATACGGCTTTGGCTGTTGGGAAAAATATTGATTATGTTTTGGTAGAAAAAGCAGAAAATGATTATTCTAAACAAGAAAATAATATAATATTAGCGCAAGAAAGATTAAAATCAGTTTTAGGATTAAAAAAATACCGAAAATGGCTTTTAGAGAGAATTATTGGAGGACAAATTAATACCAATGATGCATCTTTAATTCACGGTTTTTTTAATTCAACGCCAATCTTTCTAGTTGATTTTGTCGATAAAGTTAGTACATCAAATATAGTAGCAGAGCTATTAAGGGAAAAACTCAACAATTGTATTATCTTCAAAGATTTCCAATCTCGAACTATTAATGAAAATGAGGTAAATGAGGTTTTTTTTACCAAAAACATTAAAGTTGAATTTAAAGACATTTCAAGTATTTTAAAAGAAAAAAAGCTAATTTTCAAAGGCTCTGAATTAGCTGGAATAAAATACGAGCAACTTTTGCCTTTTGAAGGTGCTAATGATGTTGTACAATTAGGCGACAAAAACCTCCCCTTTGGGGAGGCTGGTGGGGTTGTTATCATCGGTGATTTTGTTACCACAACTGATGGAACTGGAATTGTACACATTGCGCCCAGTTTTGGTGCAGACGATTTTCGTGCAGCAAAACTAAACGGAATTGGCTCTTTAACTTTGGTTGATAAACGCGGAAAATTTTTGCCGGAAGTACAAGATGGCGGGGTCCTTTACGGAGAAGAATATGTGAAGGAAGCTTATTTAACTGATGAGGAAAAAGAAATAGAATTTCAAAAGCAGAAAAAAATTCTAGAAGCAAACGATAAAATTAAAGAGCTTAAAAATTATTTAAGTGTGGATGAACGTATCGTTTTAAAACTACAGGAAGAAGGAAAATTATTTAAAAAAGAAACCTACGAACACAGTTATCCGCATTGTTGGCGCACCGATAAACCTGTTTTATATTATCCATTAGATTCTTGGTTTGTGAAAACAACCGCAGCCAAAGACCGGATGATTGAATTAAATAAAACCATTAATTGGAAGCCGGAATCCACAGGAACAGGGCGTTTTGGAAATTGGTTAGAAAATTTACAAGATTGGAATTTGTCGCGTTCACGCTATTGGGGAATTCCAATTCCGATTTGGACAAGTGAAGATAAAACAGAACAAATTTGCATCGGTTCGGCAGAACAATTGAAAAAAGAAATTGATAATGCTATCGCGAAAAAATCAATGAAGACAAATCCTTTGGCGAATTTTGAAACAGGAAATTTGTCGAAAGAAAATTATAATTCTTTTGATTTGCATCGTCCGTATGCCGATGATATTATATTAGAAAAAAACGGAAAAAAACTTTTTCGCGAAGCCGATTTAATTGATGTTTGGTTTGATTCTGGTTCAATGCCTTACGCACAATTGCATTATCCGTTTGAAAACAAAGAATTAATTGATCAAAAAAATAATTTTCCCGCAGATTTTATTGCAGAAGGAGTTGATCAAACGCGCGGCTGGTTTTTTACTTTACACGCTATCGCTACTTTATGTTTCGATTCGGTGGCTTACAAAAATGTAATTTCTAACGGATTGGTGCTCGATAAAAATGGCAATAAAATGAGCAAACGTTTGGGCAATGCCGTTGATCCATTTATTACACTCGAAAAATACGGAGCCGATGCCACGCGTTGGTATATGATTACAAATGCTTCGCCTTGGGATAATTTAAAATTTGATTTGGAAGGAATTGCCGAAGTGCAACGGAAATTTTTCGGAACACTTTATAATACCTATAATTTTTTCGCGCTTTACGCGAATATTGACGGATTTAACTATTCTGAAAAAGAAATTCCGGTGAAAAATCGTCCGGAAATTGACCGATGGATTTTATCGGAACTCAACTCACTTATTAAAACAGTAAACGATGCATATTCCGATTATGAACCAACAAAAGCTGGTCGCGCCATCGAAATATTTTTAGATGAACATTTGAGCAATTGGTACGTAAGGCTTTGTCGCAGGCGTTTTTGGAAGGGCGATTATTCTGCAGATAAAATTGCAGCCTATCAAACTTTGTATCATTGTTTAGAAATCATTTCCCAATTAGCTTCGCCAATTGCTCCATTTTTTATGGACAAATTATTTTTGGATTTGAATAAAGTTACTGGAAGACAAGCTGTTGAATCCGTTCATTTGAGTAATTTCCCTGAATATGATGAAAAAATAATTGACAAAGATTTAGAAGAACGCATGGAATTGGCGCAAAAAATATCTTCTATGATTTTATCTATTCGGAAAAAAGAAAACATTCGCGTTCGTCAGCCGCTTAATAAAATTCAAATTCCTGTTTTAGACGATTCGTTTCAAAAGAAAATTGAAGGCGTAAAAGATTTAATATTATCGGAAGTAAATGTAAAAAATATAGATTTTGTGAACGAATCAACTACTTCTATTACCAAAAATCTAAAATTAAATTTTAAAACACTTGGCAAAAAATGCGGAAAAAACATGAAATCCGTTCAAAGTTTCGCCAATGAGAATGGGCAACAAATTATTTCTTCGATAGAGAAAACCGGAAAGTTTGAATTGAAATTAGGCGAAGAAGTCATTGTTTTAGAAAACGAAGATGTGGAAATTATTCCGGTTGATATTCCGGGTTGGAAAGTGGCAAATATGGGACAATTAACCGTTGCATTAGACATTACTATTACGCCCGAATTAAAGGAAGAAGGTATTGCCAGAGAGTTGGTAAACCGCATCCAAAACTTAAGAAAAGACAGCCATTTGGACGTAACTGATAAAATTTCTGTTAAAATTCAAAAAAATAATGCTATAAACACAGCGGTAAGTAATAATTTACATTATATTTGCTCTGAAACTCTAGCATCTTCGTTGGAAATGGTAGATGAGTTGAAAGGCGACAAAGCCTTTGCTGTTGAGGTAAACGAAGATATTAAGACACTTATTTTTATCGATAAATTAAATTAATCATTACCAATGGCAAAGAAATCGTCAAAAGCTAAACCTGCAAAAAAGGTCGCTAAAGTTGCTAAAAAAGCCGCTAAACCTGTTAAGAAAATAGCACCAAAAAAGATAGTTGCTAAAAAAGCTTCAAAACCCGTTAAAAAAGTAGCTGCGAAAAAAGTAGTCGCTAAAAAAATAGCAAAACCTGCTAAGAAAAAAGTAGTCGCTAAAAAAGTTGTTGCTAAGAAAATTGTAAAACCTGCTAAGAAAAAAGTGGCAGCGAAAAAAATAATTGCAAAAAAAATTGCGAAACCTGTCAAAAAAGTAGCAGCGAAAAAAGTGGTTGCTAAAAAAATAGCAAAACCAGAGAAAAAAATTGTTCCTAAAAAAGAAGTAAAAGTAAAAGAAGTTGCTAAAAAAATAGTTGCTGTACCTGTTGTGAAAACAAAACCAGAGCCGATTTTTGCTAAAAAACAAAAATATAGAAAGCCGACTTCGCGTAAAAAGCAACGTGAAGAATCATTAGACGAGGAACCAGAGCACGACAGTTTGTATTATCAAAAAATAGAAATTCCCGCAGAAGTAATTAGAAGATTAGAAAAGCCACAACCTGCACCAGCAATTAATACAGATGTTCGTAAACGTTATTCTGATTCAGAGTTGAAAGAATTTAAGCAATTAATTCATGAGAAATTGGACGAAGCCCAAAAAGATTATGAATTGCTAAAAAGCACTTTATCGCACAAAGATGATAACGGAACGGATGATACTTCGCCAACTTTTAAATTGTTGGAAGATGGATCGGATGTTTTATCGAAAGAAGAAACAGCACAATTAGCTATTCGTCAAGAAAAATTTATGCAAAGTTTACAAAATGCACTTATTCGTATCGAAAATAAAACGTATGGAATATGTCGCGTTACCGGAAAATTAATTTCTAAAGAACGCTTAAGAAGTGTGCCTCATGCTACTTTGAGCATTGATGCAAAGTTAGAGCAAAACTAACATTCCTTGAAAGGTTATCTCAAAAAGGTAACCTTTCTTTTTTTATTTCAAATCCTATTTCATTTGTCTATTTTTGTCCCCTCATTATTTAGAAATTAATTTTTTATTCTTTTGAAAAAATCACTGGCTGTTATTTTCTCCGTATTACTGATTGATCAGTTCATCAAAATATATGTAAAAACCCATTTTTTAATGGGAGATGAAGTGCATGTAATCAGCAATTGGTTTATTATTCATTTTACAGAAAACAACGGAATGGCTTTTGGGATGGAGTTTGAAGGCAGTTACGGAAAAATTTTTTTAAGCACTTTCCGTATTTTTGCCGTTTTCGGAATTGGTTGGTATTTAGTAAAATTGATTCGCGAAAAAGCACACAGTGGTTTAATAATTAGTTTCTCTCTTATTTTTGCCGGAGCACTTGGAAACATTATTGACAGTGCCTTTTATGGAATGATTTTCAGCGATAGCAATTATCAAATGGCGCAACTTTTCCCAAAAGGTGGCGGTTATGCTCATTTTTTACACGGAAAAGTAGTGGATATGTTTTATTTCCCAATTATGGAAGGACATTTTCCTGCTTGGTTTCCGTTTTGGGGAAGCCAAGAATATATTTTTTTCCGACCCGTTTTTAATACTGCAGATGCCTCTATAACAGTTGGTGTTTTAATGATTTTATTTTTTCAAAAAAGATTTTATCCCGCTAAAATTTCAGAATCAATTTCTTAAAAAATTTTTTTTATTGGACTGAAAAAATAATTTTTGAATCTTTATAATTAATCTTAGTTTTGGCTATCCGAAAATAAGATATATGAGAAAAATCTACCTTTTTATTCTGTTCTCTTTTTGTATTCAATTATTGGCAGCTCAAAATATTGTTGTTAAAGGAAAAATTACAGATGCCACAACCCATGAAACGCTTGTAGGTGTTAGTATCGGAATTGATTCAACAAATGGAGCGATGAGTGATGTGAATGGAGATTATCATTTTTCTCTTTCTCCAGGAAATCATACCGCTACTTTTTATTTAGTAGGATATCTCTCTCAAACAAAAAAATTTATTTTAAAAACAGGCGACACATTAAACTTAAATATCAGCCTGAAACAAAGTGCTAATGAGTTAGATCAAGTGGTTGTATCTGCCGGAAAATTTGATCAAAAAATTGGCGATGTAACTGTCTCAATGGAAGTAATAAAACCTGAATTGGTGGAAAATAAAAATACTACCAGTATGGATGATATTATTAATCAAGTGCCGGGAGTAGATATGGTAGATGGACAAGCGAATATTCGCGGAGGAAGTGGTTTTAGTTATGGAGCAGGAAGTAGATTTTTGGTGTTAGTGGATGATTTGCCGATGCTAACTGCGGATGCAGGAGATGTAAAATGGAATTTTTTACCAATAGAAAATCTTTCTCAAATTGAAATCATAAAAGGAGCTTCGTCTGCTTTATTTGGATCTTCAGCACTTGACGGAGTTATTAATATTCGAACCGCTTATCCAACAGATACACCACTTACAAAAGTTACTATGTATTCGGGTGTTTACATGAATCCTCAACGCAGCGATTTAATTTGGTGGGGAAATGTAAATCCAACTTTTTCAGGATTTGATTTTATGCACTCTCAAAAAATAAATAATTTGGATTTAGTTGTTGCCGGAAATGTTTACAATACTGATGGTTATAGACAATTAGAAAATGAAGAACGTTATCGTTGCAATGTCAACCTTCGTTATCGCTCCAAAAAACATGTAGGCTTATCTTATGGCGTAAATGTAAATTCTATGTACGATAGAGCTGGCTTATTTTTACTTTGGGCAAATGCTGATTCGGGCGGATACAAACCCAGTGGCGGAGCTGTGAGTGAATACAAAGACACGCGAACCAATGTAGATCCTTTTATTGTTTATATTTCTCCAAACGGAGATAAACAAAGTTTACGGACACGTTTTTTTAATTCTACTAACACTAATAATACGGAACAAGGCTCTATTGCTAATGTTTATTATGCTCAATATCAATTTCAAAAACATATTTCTGAAAATTTTACATTTACTACTGGCTTAGCGGAAACTTATACTACCGTCAAATCTGATTCATTGTATGGAATGCATAAAGGTGAAAACTTAGCATTGTTTGCTCAATTTGATAAAAAAATCAAAAATTTAACCCTTTCATTTGGAGCACGAGCCGAATATTATAAATTGGATACTTCCGAAACAAAATCAATATTTCTGAATAAAGAAATTCCGTTTAAACCTGTTTTACGAGCTGGCGCAAATTATCACATAGCAAAATATACCTATTTGAGGGCATCTTACGGACAAGGTTATCGTTTTCCTTCTGTGGCTGAAAAATATATTCGTACAAATGTGGATGGTTTACAAATTGATCCGAATCCTGCTTTACAACCCGAAACAGGCTGGACAAGCGAGATTGGAATAAAGCAAGGTTTAAAAATTGGAAATTGGAACGGATATTTAGACGTAGCAGGCTTTTGGACGCAATATCAAAATATGATGGAATTTACTTTTGGCTATTTTATACCTCCAACTATTACGAATCCGAGTTTGTTGGATTATGTTGAAAATGCAGGCTTTAAATCAATGAATGTGGGCAACACGCAAATTACTGGAATAGATGTAACTGTTACCGGAACTGGAAAAATTTTTGGAATTAATACTACAGTTTTATTGGGTTATACTTATACCAATCCTACTTATCTTAATTTCAGTCCTGAAAAAGATTCGACTTTATCAACAACACAAAATATTTTAAAATATCGTTTTTATCACGATGCAAAAGCGGATATACAATTCGATTATAAAAAATGGTCAACTGGTTTAAGTATGCGCTACAACAGCTATATGATAAATATTGACAAACGATTTGTGGAACCTTTGTTATACGATAAACTTCCCTCCGCTCCTATTTATATTCTTCCCGGATTACAACAATATAGGGAAACACACGACAAAGGAAATTTAGTTTTTGATTGTCGAATTTCTTATCAAATAGCTAAAACAGCAAAGTTGGCAATAATTGTAAATAATTTATTTAATGCTGAATATATGGCGCGTCCAGGAGATATTATGCCACCTCGTAATATTACATTGCAATTGAGTTTGAGATTTTAATTTTTAAATGCTTCAAATTTATTTCGAGATGTCGTCATATTTAGCAAATTCCATTTTTTAGAATTTACTTCAATTACTCGAATATTGTTGGGAGTAGTTGTAAAACCGCAATTTGAATAACATTTGATTGCTGCTGTATTAAAATCAAACACATTTAATTCTACCAAATTGACTGCTTTTTCTGAAAAAGATTTTTCCAACAATGCGTTTATAATTTTTTGTCCAATTCCTTTTCCTCGATAATTTTTATTGCCTACAATTATTCGGCAAAGTCTGCGTGTTTCGACATCTACTTTTAAAATTTCACCCATTCCGATAGCTACATTATTTTGCGCTTCTTCTACAAGAAAAACTTTTCGATTGTTATCTTCTAAATGTTTTTCTACTTGTTCTTCCGTAACTGGAAAAGTAAAAGTATTTCCAGCAAATTGAAAAAGTTCATCTTCGTTTTGAGCCCAATTTTTTAGAAATTTAAAATGTTCTTTGGTAAATGGAATTAGACGTATCATTTCATCATTTAATTTCTGAAAAAATATTTTTTGATTTAGTGTGTTTTAAAACAACACATCTGTTTTCTTGGATAAGAAAAAATAAGAAATTGCGTAATAGGAATATTTTTTTTAATTAAAGTTGCGATTGGCTTGCATTCCGAGTATGATTATCAAATTTAATTCCAATCATTAATTCATACGTTCCTGAACTATATTTACGAATATCTGTAGTTGTAAAATCGTACGAAAATCCGAATAGTAGATTTTTTTTAACGGTGTATCCAATCATTGCAGCAATGGCATCCATTGTACGATAATCCGCACCAATCCACATTTGATTTTGATATATGAGTCGCAAGCCTATATCCACTTGTACAGGAGCAGGATAAACATATTTCGCCATAGCGGTAGGTTGCAATTCAAAATCGTCAGACAATTTGAATTTATACCCAATAGTTGCATAA
Source organism: Bacteroidia bacterium (assembly GCA_035533735.1). Taxonomy (GTDB): domain Bacteria; phylum Bacteroidota; class Bacteroidia; order DATLTG01; family DATLTG01; genus DATLTG01. Next base: position 1,903 of record DATLTG010000138.1, on the reverse strand, counting down.
TAATGCGAGGCAAGATCACTAAGTGGAGTAGGAATATTATCGAAAAATTTTAATTTTGATTGTAAAATTTGCGGAACTGAAAATCCGAAATAAAAGCGATCTGTATATAAATACATTCCAGCTGCAAAATCAGGAACTAATACCGATTGTAATTGATTACTTAGTACTAAATCGCCCGGATCGCGTAATGTTATTTCCGATCCATCAATGGCAAACTGTTGAATTCCAACTGAAAGTCCAAACGATAGCCTCAAACTTTCGGTTAAGCGAACATGGTATGCGTAACTGGCTTCAAATCCGGTTCTTCTAGTTGGTCCGGTATTATCTGTATAAATATAACCACCTAATCCCATATTTTTTCCTCTACAAGGTCCGTTTACACTGAGTGTATAAGTGCGAGGTGCGTCTGTAATTCCTTGCCACTGATAGCGGTTGTTAGAAGCTGCTTCATAATAAGGAAGTGTCCCCGCAACAGCAGGATTGAGTACGAAATCATTTATCATATACTGGCTAAACATCGGCAATTGCTGAGCTTTTGCTGCAATAAATCCTGCCAGTAATGCGAGTGATAAAATAAATTTTTTCATTCGTTTTGTTTTAGCGCAATATTGTTATTGGTCCTGTGTAAACATTAGGGAACCGAGGATCATTCAAATTGATAATATAATAATATGTTCCAACTGGTAACGGTTTACCTTGATAAGTTCCATCCCACTTAGTTGTGTATCCTGGTGAACTGAATAATAATTCGCCCCAACGGTTATAAATCTCTACTAAACATTTAGGGAAATATTGAATATTATCAATTATCCAAACATCATTTTTGCCATCTCCATTAGGTGTAATACCATTCGGGAAAGTTATTTCAGGTAGCACTGTAATGGTAATTGAATCTCTCGCAGAACAACCAAATGCGTTTGTAACAGTTACTGTATAAGTAGTAGTAGTAGCTGGAGTTGCAACAGGATTTGCACTTGTTGAATCATTTAATCCCGTTGTAGGTACCCAACTATAAGTAGAGCCTGGAGGTCCCGTTGGATTGCCACCAAGTGTTACATTGGCGTAGATAACAATGGTTTGATCGGCACCTGCATTTGCAGTTGGCAATGGGTTAGACGTAACAATTACTGAGCTTGTATCAGGGCAAGAACCATTGGTTGCTACTACTTCGTATGTAGTTGAACCTGTGGGAGGAACAACAGTTACAGATTGTGTATTTCCAATCGGAATCCATCCAGGCATTTGAAACCATTGGTAAGTTAATCCGCCAACATTACCAGTTGCATTTAATAAAATACTACCTGATTGACAGAAGGAGGTATCGTTACCTGCATTTACCAATGTGGTAACAGCAGAGGTTACAATTGCACTATCAACTATCGTACATCCACTTGCATCGGTAACAGTAAGAATATAATCGCCAGATAAAATATTACTTAAATTTTGTGTAGTTGCTGTTGAGCTTCCTGACCATTGGTAAGAATAAGGAGGAGTTCCACCACCAACTGTCTCAGTAATTGAACCATTATTTACAGTATTACAAGTTGTATTTACTACGATATGAGAAATAGTAAGCGGAGTTGGATTAATTAGTGTGAAAACTTGCTGTGCTGTAGCACAACCATTAGCATCAGTAACAGTTACAGAATAAGATCCAGAACACAAATTACTTGCAGTAGCACTTGTACTTACGACAGGATTCCAAACATAAGTATATGGTAATGTTCCTCCGGAAGGAACTACAGTAATAATGCCGTTGCAATTATTATTACATTTTGGTTGCACCACAAAAGGAGTGCTAAAAGAAATTGGTGTTGGAGATGTAATGGAGAATATAAGCGTACGAACACATCCTGCATTATCAGTAATTTGAACAGAATAATTACCTGAACATAAACTGTTG
>DATLTG010000137.1:0-5164 GCA_035533735.1 Bacteroidia bacterium | reverse complement strand
AAATGGATTTTCTTGTGATAAACTTAAAAAGGTATTTTGCTGAAGTCCACCGTCAGCACCTGCATACGGAATAATAATATGCTGATAAATATTGTAACTAAATTTTACTTTCGGATAAAAATAAAATGAATTTTGTGAAGTGAAATCACCAGCAGCAGTAACTCCTAAAGCCAATGTCCAAGGATGTCCAACGGTAATTAATTGCGGACAGAAATTGACAATCGTATTGTTATTTTTTACGGTGTCTTCTTTATCAGCAAAATAATTTATTTTTGTATTCACCAACAGCTTTATATTTTGTTGTTTTAAAAACGTAAAGAAGGAAGCATCCACACCTGCTTGGTTTTCGGTAGTGTGAAAAAGATTAGCTAAATTGTAATAATTTACATTGATGTTATGATTGATTGCTGATGAATCTTTCAGATGACTTTCAAAACCAATTGTTGCTCCAATCTTTTGAAAACGTTGCTTGGTGTCATTTTTACTCAAAACAAACTGATTCACATCATAACCATATTGATGCACCACATTTCTGTTATAATCCAATTGTCCAGAAACGGTTTCATGATCGAAAAAATATGCTCCATATACTTCTGCTAAATTATCGCTATACGCGCTATAACCTGAATTAGAAAGGTCTCCAGAAGATGATAAATGTTTTACATGAACACCAAAAGTATAATTTCTATTTCGAAGACTATGGAAAAAATATTCTCCGTAAGGAGTTGTATAAGTTCCTAATCCGAGTTTCAAATCGGAATGATATAATTTGTTCAAAGGCTCGCCAAGCATATTGGCAGGCATAATTGGAGCTACACTAAAAGTGGTTGGAATTTCTCGCTGAATAATTCCGTACGTTAATTTTGGAATGGGCGGAACAGAATCATTTAATGCTGGCGAATCGTTTATTTTGTGTGCATTAGCAATTGTCGGAATAAATTCTGAATTAGAAATAATGTTGTAATTTAAACTGTCAGCAGTATTTTGCGCTAATAAATTAGAGCCAATAAAACCAAAAATAAACAGTCCAAAAAATATTTTTTTCATCGAATTTATTTTTTTTAATTTCAAGGTTTGCCTCCTTTCGCTTTAGTAGTGTCGGATGGTTGCACAAATAATTTATCCATATCTTTTGTGTTGCCCTTAAACTCCACATTCATTTCCGGTTCTAAACTTATTGGAGCAACTACTTTTTGTGCGGCTTCTATTTTTGTAAGTTCTGATTGTGCTTCCGAAACTAAATCAGGATAAGTAGAATTTGAAATCACACTTTTCAAAGTCAATTTCGCTTGAAAAGTATCGCGCAACGCTTCGTAATTATTCGATAATAAAATCAATCCTTTTCCCATCCAATAAGGATAAGAAGGTTCTTGATTCACCAAATCAAAAATAGTTTTTTCGGATGTTTTAAAATCATTTTCCAAATATTGAATGTAAGCAATATTGTATTTTGCTTCCGCGCCCATTTGGTTTTTCGCATTAACAGTTGTGTATTGAAAATCGTTCATAGCAGCATCGTACTGTTCGTTTTGTAAATTTATTTTTGCCAAATCTAAATGCGCTTCATTGATAACATCTTTACTTGCAGTTTCAGCGGAAATGACTTTGTTGGCTGCAATTTTGGCTTCCGGAAATTTATTTAAAAGCATTGCGCAACGCAATTGTCCGATGTGTGCCGTTAAAATATTTTCAGGATTTTCAGCATCCGTTTCTAATTTGTTATAATCGTCAAAAGCATACGCATAATTTTTTTGTTGGAAATTAATAGTGCCTGCATTCAGCTCACTTTGTTCCGTAAAATTATTTTTATTTTTGGAGATTACATAAGTAAAACCAATCAATGCTTCCTTCGTGTTACCCGATTTCATTTCGCATTGTGCGCGATAAAAATTGGCTTGTAAACTAAAAATACCATCCGGAAATTTGCTGATATATTTATCGAAAGCTGGAATCGCATTGTCGCAATCTTTTTGCATATAATGATCTTTCGCAATACCGAAAGTAACTGAATCTAAAGAAGCTTCAGGAATGGCAGCCGAAGTTTCGCTGAAATATTTTTGCATTCCGTCCACATCATTTTTAGCAATATAAATTTTCTTGATAAAGCCTAAAGCAACTGTTGCTTCTGCTGATTTACGATCGCGTTTAATTAATTTATCGAATTCATCGAAAGCTTTATCGTTTTTATTTTCATTAAAATAAATTAAACCTGTTTGCAATAAAGCCTGATTGTAATAGCCGGAATTAGGATAATTATCCAATATTTTTTGATAATACGCCATCGCATTATCGTTATCGTTTTCATTAACATACGTGTTTGCCAATTCAGCGTAAGCTGCAACTGTGTAATTTGTTTTTGGATATTGACTTAGTAAATTTAATAGTGTCGTAATTTTTTTCTGATTTTTTTGCATCAATCCATAAGCCATTGCTTCTTGATACATCGCATAATCCACATTAAAAGATTTTAATTTTATGGCTTCTTCATAATAGTTGGCGGCATTCGAAAAATCTTTTGTAACAAAATAATCATCGCCAATGCGCATATTGGCATCCGCAATTTTTTTATTGTCAGTTGGATTATTGGCTAAAAATTTTCGGAACCACATTGCTGAATTCATGTAATCTTTTGTTTTCAAATACGCATAACCAATATTGTAATCGGAATTATTGTATTCCGGCATTTGAAAAGCACCTGGCAAATCCATAAAATTTTTATACGTTTCAATAGCTTGCGCATATTTTCCGGTTCGGTAAAATGCTTCGGCTTTCCAATAATAAGCTTTGTCGGTATATTGCTGTGTGTATTGCTGCGTAAGCGATTGATCAAATAAATGAATAGCAGAATCCATTTCCAAATTATTAAATAAATCCACTCCTCTGAAATAAGCTACTTGCTGAAAAGTTGTTTTTAATTTATCGTTAAGCGGATGAATTTGTTCAATAGAATTTAAAGCAGCTTCATAATTTTTTGTGCTCAAATACACATTCACTAAATAATTATATGCTTCTGTTAAATTAGGTGAATCGGGATAATTATGAATGTATAAATTAAATGCGTCAATAGCTTCGTTAAAAGGATTGAACGATAATTCGTAACACAATTTGGCATAATTAAATAACGCATTTTCCTGAATTTGTTTATCGAAATTCATTTTTGATGCAGTTCCAAAAGCAGTGCGCGCAAAAGCTTTGTTGTTTAATTGGATATAACATTCGCCAATGTGATAATAGGCATTTTGCGAAAGCGAATCTTCGTTTTGGGTAGCATTTTGAAAATAGTTGATAGCATCTTTATAGTTGTCGGATTTATACAAAGCATATCCCAATTCGTAATCGTCAGCCGGTAAAAGTGCGCCAACAGCATTCTGGTATTTTTTTAAATACGGAACCGCTTCTGCATAACGCGAAGTGCGATAATACGATTCGCCTATAATGCGCGCTATTTCAGGAACACGTTCAGTATTAGCAGAGTCTAATAAAGGTTTTCCGTAACCGATAACACTGTCGTATTTTGCTTGTAAATAATAAATTTGAACAATGTAATAAGGAACTATTTTTCCGAAACTGGGATCGGATTGTAATTTTTGAAATCCTTGTAAAGCTATTTCATAATTTTTTTGATCGTATGAAATATGCGAATAATAATAATTGGCAGGAACAGAATATTTGGTGTCCAAATCTTTTATTTCATAAAAAGCATATTTGGCACTATCCATTTCTTGTTTCTTAAAAAAACTGTATCCTTTTTTAAAATAATATTCAGGCGTTTCATCTTTGTTCAAATCATACACATCCACTTTGTTAAACCACGCAATGGCTTCTTTGTAATTTCTTTTTCGATAATTATATTTACCTAAATAGAAATAAGCTTTTTTTACTTTCGGACTTTCAGGATGATCGGTAATAAAATTACGTAAACGCAATTCTCCGTCTTTATTAAAAAGTTCAATGCCGCAAATAGCAGCATAATATTCGGCATCAATAAGCACTTGCGAATTAAAATCGTGTGTGGCAATTGTTTTATCAAAAAGATGTTGAGCCGAGCCAAAATTTTGTTTTTGAAAAAGTTCCACTCCTAATTTAAAGTCAGCATCTGGATCTACATAAATAGCAGATTTTTGTGCACTCGCAATTCTACAAAATGGCGTAGCGATTACAAATACAATAGAAAATAGAAGGAATTTTAATTTGATATTCATCGTAAAGCTAAAGCTGTGAAAACGGCTGTAAAGTTACGTCCGAATAAGTGAACCTACTTTTTATAACTTTAAAGTTATCAACCTTTGCTTGTTGAAATGAAAAAAAATTAAAATTAAAATCTCATGTTACGCATGAGTTATTTTAGTATAAATAGGCTATAAATCCTATATTTAAAGGATTTTTTGGGACGTGTTGAAGTTTTTTGAGAGGTTATGATTAAAGCCCCTACGGGACTTTCTTGCATTTTTGTTTTACTATTTCTACCAACATATAGTTCCACTGGAACAGAAAAGCAATTCAAAAAAATATTTTTTTCAACGAAGAGTTATTTCAAAAACGGTATCGAATTTATTTGAAATGTTTTTTAATCCCCAATCCTTATTTTAAAATCCAACATCTAATATCCAAATACTAAGTACTAATATCTAAAAACTAACATCTAATTTTAATTTTTCGGAGACATATAAACGGTGCGAGAAGGAAATGCAAAACCGGAGCCGTTTCTTTGCACAATTTCCATTATTTTATAATTAATTTCTTCGCGTACATCTATATATATATTCCAATCAATAGTATCTATATAATAGACTAATTTCAAATCCAATGAACTGTCGCCAAAACCAAAAAATTTTACCCAGCCATCTTGATTGGTGCGCGGATGATCATCTATCACTTTTTGAATTTCTTTTACGATTGCTTTTATTTGATCGGCTTTTGTTTCATAAACTAAACCAACATCAAAAGTAGCTCTGCGAAAAGTACTAAGTGTTAAATTATTCAATTCGGTATCTACCAATTGTTTATTGGGAACAGTGAGATAACTTTTATCAACAGTTCGAATACGTGTGCTTCTAAAACCAATTTTTTCAACTGTTCCGGTGATATCGCCAACTTGAATAAAGTCGCCAATCACAAAAGGTTTATCTAAAAAAATGGTGAACGAACCCAATAAATTTTCAAT
>DATLTG010000136.1:0-6292 GCA_035533735.1 Bacteroidia bacterium | reverse complement strand
GCTTGTGTTGTTAGTTGTACTTGAATTATTAGCTACTTGATTACTTCCTGATGAATTTATTGTATTATTTGGCTGTACAGAATTGGAATTAGTTGTATTTGGAGTCGATGAATTTACCGATCCATTATTACTCGCCATTGGTTGATTACTTCCGCTCGAAATGTTTACTGTACTTGGTGCAAGCATTACTTTTCGTGTTGAATCTTTTACATAAGCGAATAATCCTGTAATAGTTTGATTTCCAGAAATTGTATTATCAACAGTTACATTGTAAGAAACTTTTATAACAGCATCGTTTGGTAATGAAAGCCAAATAAATTTAACTTTTTGATCTGCAAAAGAAAAAGAAGCTCCATCTTTATCTATAGCTGTGGCTGTAAAACCAATCGGTAAATCATCTTCAAATTTTGCAAAACCAGATACATTGGAGCGATTTATAGTAACTGAAACCGTAAAACTTCCAGAAATATTACCTGAAGGAACAATTCTTACAGCAGAAACTCCATCACTATTATTAGTTGTTGAAGATTGTGTGTTAGTTGTATTATCAGTGGATGTAGGTGTTGTACTTGCTGTTTGATTTGTCGAATTATCTGTTGAAGCTGGTGTTGTACTTGCTGTTTGGTTTGTCGAATTATCTGTTGAAGCTGGTGTTGTACTTGCTGTTTGATTTGTCGAATTATCTGTCGAAGTTGGTGTTGTACTTGCTGTTTGGTTTGTCGAATTATCTGTTGATGTTGGTGTTGTACTTGCTGTTTGGTTTGTCGAATTATCTGTTGATGTTGCTGTTGTACTTGCTGTTTGGTTTGTCGAATTATCTGTTGATGTTGCAGCAACAGGTTGATTATTGTTTCCCACAGTTATTGAAGATGAAGCTATTTCAACCGACTGACGGTTATTATCAATTACATAAGAAAATTTTCCACCAAAAGATTGCTGTCCGTTAGCCGATGGATCTACTGTAATTTTATATTTAACTACAAATGAATTGTCTGACGGAAGTGCTGTCCAGATAAATTTTACAGAATGATCTTTAAAAGAAAATGAGCCTCCTTTTGAATCTACTTCAGAAGCTGTAAAACCATTCGGTAAATCTTCTTGAAGTTTTGCAAAACTGGAAACGGTTCCTTTGTTAATGGTAACTTCAACAGTAAAGGAATCGCCAGGTTTAACAGAAGAAGGAACAACTTGTGTGGCTGTTATGACATCGGGTAGAAATAAGTGGTAAACTAATAAACCGAGCATATTGAAAAAAAGAATCAAATATCTAATCATAAATAATTATTTTTTAATTTTTATTGTTCAAAAAAGTAATCTATTAATCGGTTAATTTTATCAACCGTGTAGTTGTTCGTTCCATCAAAAAATTCATCAATTTGTTTTGTAATTTCATCGGAAGAAATATATCCGTCATGATTGGCATCAGCAGATTGAAACTCTGCAGGAATTTTTGATTTAGCTCCTCCACCGGTATTTTGTCTTTTAGCAAATTCCGAATCCATATTTTGCAACAAAGTGATGCTTGGATTTTGATCAAAAATTTGGCTGCGTTTAGTAGCTAAAGATTCATAAGTAGTTTGTTTTGCAGCTATTAGGGAATCCGACATAGTAACTCCATTTGCGTCAACAATAGCTCCTTTTTTAGAATTTGGTTCTTTGTCTAAATAATCTGGAACACCATCTCCATCACTATCTAATGGACAACCATGCGAATCTACTTTTACGCCTTTAGGTGTATTCGGACATAAATCATCAACATCTTTAACACCATCTCCATCACTGTCTGCATTTTCTAAAGCTGAAAAATTAACACCTTGATACTGTGCATTGTCATCTGATTGATTTTTTCCAAAATGGTATTGTAAAGAAAATCCTGCATATAAATATTTATCATTGGCGGTTGCAGCCTGTACATTATCTATTTTATTTGTTAATGTTAGGTAATAAGTAGCAAATACATTTACAAACAAATGAGGTGTTAATTTGAATTTCACACCTCCACTTAAAGGTATTGAAAATGAATTACTTGCATAACCTGTAGTATCCAATTTTGTTTCATAAGTATAATCGCGTTGAACAATTTTTGCTGTTGCTTGATTTGCTAGAATTTGTGATTCATTACGAATACTGCCATCTGTCCAATAATTATATTTTACGCCATTTGCATCTCGCAAATCAGTGTAAGAATTAAAATTCAAATAGCCAAAACCAACGGAAATATATGGTGCAAATGAAGAGCTGCGGTGAAAAATAAAATCATTATCGAAATGAAAGATAAAATTAATATCGCCTTGCATAATTTTGGATTGAAAATTTATATTTTCATTCGGAATAATAGAACTTTGACTTTGTGCTAAGGTGCCATAAATAGCGTTAAGCGATACTCCCAAAAAGCTACCAAAACGTTCTTCCAATGCGAAATTATATCCTGCGCGAATCCTATTCTCAGTACCTAAATTTTGATTTTTACCTATATTGCCATAGAACGACAAAATCCCAGTACCCAAAGACACAGAAGGTGCTTTGCTATTCACCTGATCCTGTCCATAAACGCTTGCGAATGAAGCAACCCCAATTACGAATGTTAGTAGTTTTATTTTCATGACTGTATCTAATTTTTATAATCCATTTTTAGACTAATGGCAATAAAAGTAAGATAAATTTCTTTATGTGTATAAAATTTTTTTTCCTATTTTAAAAATCCTTATTACTTGAAATCCAAAAGTATTTTGTAATTGGTATAAATATCACTTCGCTATTTTGTATTTACAAACAAACAATTGTTAATAAGCATCTTACATTTGCTCATATAACCTATTGAAATTCATCAAATAAAACCTTTTAATATTTAAAATAATTACTTTAGCATTATATAGTTTTTGTATTCACCAAAGCGTTTACCAACTGTTTTTTCAATAAAAAAAAGTAATTTATTTTTTACTGAAAACTTTTTTTTGGTTGGATCAAAATCAAATTTCCAGTTTTTGTTTTTAATTCGTTTTTCCATAATTGAAGGATGAGTGCCTTCAAATTTTTTCAATGAATCTATTTGTGAATAATCGAATTCGGTTGTTTTAATAATATTTTTTTCGAGCCATTCATCATCGTGCCACATTTTATGAAAAGACTGCTGTTTAGCTTGCTGCTGTTGAGGTGGCTTTACCCAACCATAATGATAAACAGAAGCATTAGTGGCTTTTACATGTAGTTTTTCTCCATTTTTCCGAAATCCTTGCGCATCTTTATAAGATGAAATAGAGGAATCATTCCGAACAACACGAATTTCTTTTCGATACCATCTTCTCGAATCGCCTACAAAATCATACGATCCATAAAAATGTGTGTAATTAAAAAGTAAGCCTTCTACCCTTTTATCATCCTTCCACTTTTTCATAGACGCTTGAATTTCGGGCAAAAATTTTTCGTGAATTATTTCATCGCCTTGAATGTAAAATGCCCAATCGCTATTTTTTGAAATAGCACGAAACGCTTTATTTGTTTCATCTGCCAATACTTTTCCACCTTCACGCAAAGTATCATCCCAAACGGTTTCAATAATTTTTATTTTTGGTGAGAGAATAGATTGAATCAGCGCAAGTGTATCGTCTTCTGATTTTCCAACGGCAACAACTACTTCATCGCAAATTGGTAAAATAGATTGAATGGCTTCAACAATCGGATAATCATATTTTATGGCATTGCGAACAATTGTAAAACCGCTTACTTTCATCTAATTAAATGCCGGTATAATTATGCGGAGTTATTTTTTTTAATTCGGATTTTATTTTTTCACTTACATCCAAACTTTCAATAAAATTGCTGATAGATTCTTTTGTGATATGCTCATTGGAACGCGTCAAATTTTTTAATGCTTCGTAAGGATTTGGATAAGCTTCTCTTCGCAAAATAGTTTGAATGGCTTCTGCTACAACCGCCCAATTTTTTTCTAAATCATTTTCAATTGCAGCCGCATTTAATATAAGTTTGTCTAATCCTTTTAAAAGCGAACGATACGCAATTAGTGAATGCGCCAAAGGAACTCCTGTATTTCGCAAAACAGTTGAATCGGTTAAGTCGCGCTGAAGCCGAGAAATGGGAAGTTTAGCTGAAAAATGTTCGAAAAGCGCATTAGCTAATCCCAAATTTCCTTCCGAATTTTCAAAATCAATTGGGTTTACTTTATGCGGCATTGCTGACGATCCAACTTCTCCTTCTTTTATTTTTTGCTTAAAATAATCCATCGAAATATACATCCAACAATCTCTGTCTAAATCAATAAAAATAGTATTGATACGTTTCATCGCATCGCAAAAAGCGGCAAAATTATCGTAATGTTCAATTTGTGTTGTAAATTGCGAACGTTGTAAACCCAGCGTTTTATTCACAAAATCATTGGCGAAATTTTTCCAATTTGTTTCTGGAAACGCCACATGATGCGCATTAAAATTTCCAGTTGCGCCACCAAATTTAGCTGAATATGGAATCGACTTTAGTTGCTGTATTTGTGCTTCCAAACGTTCCGCAAAAACAGCTATTTCTTTTCCAAGTACAGTTGGAGAAGCTGGTTGTCCGTGTGTTTTGGCAAGCATCGAAATCGTTTTCCATTCTTCCGATTTTTTTTTCAGATGCGCAATAATTTCTTGTAAAATCGGAAAAACAATCGCATTCATGGCTTCTTTTAATGAAAGCGGAATAGCTGTATTATTTATATCTTGAGAGGTTAAACCGAAATGTATAAACTCTTTGTGAGCGGAAAGTTCAAGCGCGTCAAATTTTTCTTTCAAAAAATATTCTATGGCTTTTACATCATGATTGGTGCGTTTTTCTATATCTTTTATTTTTTGCGCATTATCCGCAGAAAAATTTTCATATATCTTTCGTAATGCTGAAAACTTTTTTTTCTCAAACGATTTTAATTGTTCTAAAGGCAATTCGCACAAAGCAATAAAATATTCCACTTCCACTTGTAAGCGGTATTTCATCAGTGCACTTTCTGAAAAATAGTTGGAAAAAACTTCGGTAATATTTCTGTATCGTCCGTCAATAGGCGAAACAGCAGTCAATTGATTCAATTCCATTTTTTAAAATTAAAGCCCGAAGATACAAAAATTGCAGATTACAATTAGATATTGGATATTAGTATCAAGATATTAAGTATAAAATTTCGTATATTTTGTCGTGCTGAACTTGTTTCAGCATCTGATTTCATAATGCTTTCTTGTGTTCTTTAAAAATTATTTTTTTGAATTTCAAAAAATATTGATTGCAAATTTATTTTTTTATAATAGTTCTAAAATTTATTTTTTTACGAATGTAAAAGGATGCTAAAATCGCTTTATCTTTGACAAAATAATTTCCTGCAACAATGTATTCTCTTACTATTCCTGAAAAGGTAAATGCAGTAGAAATAATTTTCCAAGAACTTTCGGATGAAATTAAAAAATTTCAAAACAGCAGTGGATTGTCGTGTTTAAAAGGCTGTTCTAACTGTTGCAAAAAGCCCGATATTGAAGCTACTATTTTAGAATTTCTGCCTCTCGCCTATCATTTATATCAAACAGAAAAAGCTTACGAAGCATTGGAAAAGCTGAAAGAAAATGCAGACAATTCTATTTGTATGCTTTACACAACTAACAAAATTGGCGTTTTCGGAAGTGGTTGTTCTGATTATAATTACAGAGGTTTAATTTGTCGTTTATTTGGTTTCAGCGCCAGCTCAGATAAAAATGGAATTCCGCGATTATCAACTTGTAAAATCATTAAAGAAAACCAACAATCAGAATACGTAAAAGTGGTAGAAGATTTAAAAAATGGAGCTTTTATTCCCATTATAAGCGAGTATTATATGAAACTTTCATCTATTGATATGAACCTCACGAAAAATTTTTATCCAATAAACGAGGCGATGCAACAGGCAATTGAAACCGTTTTAACTTTTTACGAATACAGCAAATTAGATGTTGGAAATTAGATTTTAGTATCAAGTATTTGGTATCAAGTATTTAGTATCAAGTATTTAGTATTTAGTATTTAGTATTTAGTATTTAGTATTTAGTATTTAGTATTTAGTATTTAGTATTTAGTTTCAAGTATTTAGTATTTAGTTTCAAGACGAAAATTGAAGATTACAAATTATTTTTCTCCCTTTTAAGGGAGTACTTTGCTTGCAAAGGGAGGGATATTTTTTTATTTTTCGTAAAAAAATTATTTCTGATTTACTGAATTTAATTTTTTAACCCCAATTAGTTGGTCGTAACCACTTCCCAGAGCACGATTGTAAACATAAATGGTA
>DATLTG010000135.1:0-5919 GCA_035533735.1 Bacteroidia bacterium | reverse complement strand
TTCGTTTTCCAAAAACAAAATTACATTTTTGACATTTTACCAAATACGCATTTTGATAGTTTTTTAATTCTAATAAATCTTTCGAATTACACAGCAAACACTTGGAATGACTTAAATACATTCTATTTTTGAGCTAAATTTTGTTCCCATTTCCAAGCCGTTTCCATCATTACATCCAAATCGAATTTCGGTTTCCAACCCAATTCTTTTTCCGATTTTGAAGTATCCGAATAAATAGCTTCTACATCACCTTCTCGTCTTTTCCCAATTTCAAAATTTAATTTTTTGCCACTCACTTTTTCAAAAGATTTAATGGCTTCTAATACACTTACACCTTTTCCAGTTCCTAAATTAAAAATGGAAAATTTTTCTGTAATGTTATCTGAAATTATTTTTTTCAAAGCAATAACATGTGCTGATGCAATATCGCAAACATGCACATAATCTCGGATACAAGTTCCATCTCGCGTTGGATAATCATCACCGAAAACAACAGTTTTTTCTATTTTACCGATAGCGGTCTGTGTAATTACCGGCACTAAGTTATTCGGCTTATTTATCGGAAATTCTCCAATTAAACCAGAACTATGCGCACCTACAGGATTGAAATATCGCAAAGCAATTGACTGAAGTTTTTTATTGGCAATCGTATAATCGCTCAAAATATTTTCTCCAATTTGTTTTGTATAAGCATAAGGAGATTCCGCTTTTCCGAGTGGCGTATTTTCTTGAACAGGCAGATTGGCAATGTTTCCATAAACGGAACAAGAAGATGAAAAAATTATTTTTTCGATATTAAACTTAATGACAGCATTTAAAATATTGAGTAATGAATTAATATTGTTGTGATAATATTTTGCAGGATTCTCCACCGATTCAGGAACCGATTTAAAAGCAGCAAAATGAATAATACCAAGAATGTTTTTTTCGTTTTCAAAAATTTTTTCTACGTCCGATTGAGAACATAAATCGATGTTATAATTTTTTACTTTTTTGCCTGTAATTTTTTCAATTCGTTCATAAGTTGTAGCAGAAGAATTAGAAAAATTATCTATTGAAATCACTTCATAATTCGTATTTTCAAGCAATTCGATAATGGTGTGCGAACCAATATAACCTGCACCTCCGGTTACAATTATTTTAGATTCCATAAATTTGTTTATACACTTTTTCAGCGATTTCAAAATTACGATACTTTTCGGCAATCGGTCTAATTTTATTGTATAATTCCAATCGCGAATTACTTTTCAATAAAGTATTTATTTCTTTAATTGATTTTAAATAGGCTTCCGGGTTTAATTCTTCCAACACACTTCCAATTTCATTCTCTTTTATAATATCAGAATCATCCGAAATATTTTTTGTTATCACAACAGGTAATCCCAAAGCCCAATATTCTCCATTTTTTATGGGTGTGCAAAATCTTCGAGATGGCAATGGTTTCATCGGACAAATAGCAAAATCAGCTAAACCGATATAAGTTGGAATTTCATGATGCGATACAAATTTTTTTACAAATACTGTTGCTGGTAAATTAGCTTTATTCATGTAAGATGTAATTTCTTCATCCGAATGATTTGATAAAAGTAAAATCCGAAAACGTTCACCCCAAAAATCAAAAGCAGTTTTAAAAAAATCAAACGTTTTTTGTTCTAAGTAGAGTCCGCCAAATTTTCCAGCATAAACACACGTAATTTTATTATTTAAATTTAACTCATCCAATAAAATTTTATTTTTTAAATTATCAGCCGAAAACATTTTTAAATCCACACAAGCCGGCTTTACAAAATATTTTTTTTTCGTAATTCCATATACTTTTTTCGAATGTTCTATCATTCCTTCAACGGCACAAATAACTTCAGATGATTTTTGCAATTGTTTTTTTTCTAACCAAAACAATAGCTTAAACGCGATACTGTTTTTTTTCCATGTATTTCCTTCGACCATTGAAAAAGCGTGAGGTTCAAAACTATCAATGATTAATTTTTTGCCAGTAATAAAAGCTAAAATATATCCCATTCCTCCTGCGGGAGTGCACCATGCGTGAATAACAGAAATATTTTTTTTGCGAATTAATCGAATCAGTTGAAACATCGTTTTTATCCACATAAACAATCCTTGCCAACCAAAAGGTTCGTATAAAATGCTAATATTTTCAATATTATTTTCCGGATTTATGGAATCATTTTGTGTAGCTTTTTTATCTAACGTTACTAAAAACAATTTACTCTCAGCAGAAATTTGACGTGAAATTATTCTCACATAAGGAAGCGTATATGTTTGTATCAAGGCATCTTGATAATCCCAATAAGTAAGTATTAATATGTTCTGAGTCTTTTTCTCCATCTATATTTTCTTCAATAATTTTAATACGTTGGGTGGGTAGGCTAAAACGGAACGAAATATAAAATACGCTCCTCTTGTTTTGTTTTTTCCATCTTTCCACCAACTTCCAGCAAGAATTAAATATAAATTTGAAAAACATTTTTGTTGAAATTTTACAGATGAAAATAATTTATTTTTAGCCGCTTTTTTATAAACACCAATGTGATCTTTCTCCATCACCGCAATATTCCTACTCATACTTTGTTTTAAAATTCGGTACTTCCACAAATATTTCTCAATACGTTTTCCTAAAAATTTTGAGCTCAAATAAAAGCAAAAATCTTGGTCGGCTGCTGTAGAAAATTTTGCATCAAATCTCAATCCCGAATTCAAACATTTTCGTTTCACAATTACATTACTACAAGGTCCTGGTATCACCGTTCTATCCCACAATAAATAATGAATAAGCATCTCCGAATCATCCCCTTTTTTCTCTCCTATTATGTCTGTATTTTCGTCTATCAAATAAGCATCACTAAAAACCCAATCAATAGTTGTGGTAGATAAAACAGACACTTTCTCTTCTAGATTATTCGACTCCCAAATATCATCAGCATCTAAAAAAGCAATAAACTCGCCTTTTGATTTTTCAATCCCAACATTTCGTGTATCGGAAACTCCAGAATTTGGTTTGTTTATAAGCGTTATACGATTATCTTTTTCAATAAATGAAGTTACTATTGAAGCAGAATTATCTGTAGAACCATCATTTACTACAATAATTTCCCATCTGGTGTAGGTTTGGATTAATACTGACTGAATTGTTTCAGCAATAAATTTTTCAGCGTTGTAAGCAGGAATAATGACGGAAACAAGTGGCATTATTAATTAGGATAATTAAAGATTTGTATAACCATTTTTTTATTTCTGCAAGTTAAAAAATGTACTATTAGGTATTGCTTTCATTTTTAAATATTGGAAACGTGTGAAATTTAATTATGTGTTTTAATTGTTGTGTATTGAAAATATCTTATTTTAGAGAAATACAAAGCAATGTGTTTATTATACATTTCATTTATTGAAAACATTTTTTCAGCAACTTTTTGTCCTTCATTCCCAATACAATTATTTGTATTGTTTTTTAAAATAAATGTAATGCCATCTATAAATTCTTTTTCCAAAGAATCATAATTACAAATATACCCACTTTTTTTGTGTTCTATGGAATCAGCAGCTGACCCAGTGTTTGATGACACAACAGGAATTCCATTTAACATTGCTTCGACTATTACTAATCCAAAGGGCTCATATTTAGCTGCATGTAGGTAAACATTCATCAATCCGAATAAAGAAGGGATATCTTCTGGAATAATCCAATCGGCAAAAATAAAATTTTCTTCAATTTTTTTTTGTGCAACAAGGTTTCTAATTTCATCTTTTTGTTCTCCATTTCCTACAAATAAAAATACAAATAAAGGATTGTTTTGTATTAATTTTTCTGCCGCATTTACAATATGTATATATCCTTTCCATTCAATAAAACGAGCAATTGTTCCAACTACTATTTTATCACGTAATTGCCATTTTTCAATATATTTATTTTTAACATCTTCCATTTGAGATGTTGCACTTTCTATTGGAATTCCATGATGAATCAAATTTATTTTTTTAAGATTTGCTTTCTCTTTCTCAATTATCATTCTTTTAGATTCTTCGGAAATAGCAATAATATCAGTAGCTAAAAAATTATTCAATTTATCGAAAACAACCCATTTAGGAGTATAATAATAATGAAATCCAGTATCTCCTTTTGTTATTATTCTTCTTTTTACGAATGCTATTTTGGATGCAATTAACGATGCTATTGAATCATCAAATAAGTGCGAATGGACAATATCGGGTTTTATTTTTCTGAAAAGTGAATATAATTTAAAAGTACTTCTAATAAGTCCACGTTTACGCTGATGACAATCGTATTTGATCCAAAAACAATTGTATCCATACTTTTGCATATCATCAATCATTTTGGGCTTTTCTGAATGAAGACAAACAAAACTCAACTTAATATCAGAATTATTTTTTGCTTGTTCAGCAAACCAATTAAAATAAGGAGCTGACGAATTATTTGCTAAAACCCAACATATATGCATCTGTTTTTTATTCATTTCATGTTTTGGAATATGCTGCAATTGTTAATTTATAAAAATAAAATTTCAACTTTAATGGCAATATTTTAAATAAAAAAAATTCAGAAATAACCATTTTACAAATTGTTTTTTTAGCAATTTGTAATAGCAACGATTTTAGCTTATTGTCTTTCGCAGCCTGTAAAACAGGAAATAATTTAAGATACTCAGGATGAATTTCTGTTAATTTTTTTTTTGCTTTAGTATATTGACAATGTCTATATATTAGTTCCTTTATATTAGGCCAATCATTATGCCAAGCAATTACATTTCTATCATAAAATATTTTAATACCTTTTTCCATTGCACGAATACCAAAATCAAAATCTTCGGAATCATTTAAATTTTCATCAAATCCCGCAATTTCAAAAAAATCTTTTTTTAGAATGGACATATTACATGCGGTAAAAATAAAATTTTTGAAGTTCACTTCTCCCGATTCAATTGTTATCGATTTCCAATAATCTTCTAAATGAATAACATATTTATCGAAAATACTCTTAACATCCTTCGGGTTTCTATATCCGCTTCCAATAAATATACTCGATTCGTTATTTGTATGGAACATCAAATGCTTCTCAACAAAAGCAGGTTCTACAATCATATCACTATCAACAAAAATTAGCCGATTGGATTGGGCATGTTTAACACCAAAGTTTCTTGCTATAGAACGTCCCTGATTTTCTATTCGAAAATAGAAAAGATTTAATCTATCTGCGTATTTTAATGCTAATTCTTTTGCATTTTCTGGTGAATAATTGTCAATTAATAACACTTCAAAATCTTTCTGCGATTGTAGAATCAAAGAATTAAGCGTTTGCTCTAAAACAGAACATTTTCCATGAAATGGTATAATAATGGATGATGTAATAATAATGTTCATTTTTTTACTATTGCGTTAGTATTACGCTTTTTTGTTCATGTTATTTTTTTCTAAAAAATTGAATAATGAATTTTGGAATAAAAGTATTTCTTCGCATTATTTTTTTTAAAAAATGTATATCCGCCTTCAAAAGCAATCTTGAATTAATTTGCTTAAAACAATGTGCTGCATTTTTTTTGTCAAGAGCTGCATAAAATTCATTGCCTCGTAATAGTAAAAAGTAGTGTAGTGATTTTTCAATTTGCTGTTTCTGTGTTTTTTTAGGCAATGTTATTTTATATTTTTTGTTTACTAATTTAAAATAATCTATTGTTTGGGCAAGCTTCGCAAATTGACAGGCAATTGCTATCGAATAGTATATTGAATCTCGCTCTTTTATAAATTCTATTTCTTGCGATAATGTTTTTGATATTGGATGTAATCTAAAATTAACTACTGTCTTTTCTATCTCTACAATTTGGTTTAACCCAAATATCATCAAATATTTTAGCCACCATTCTGTATCTATTAAATAATGTAGTTGTT
>DATLTG010000134.1:0-5249 GCA_035533735.1 Bacteroidia bacterium | reverse complement strand
TTATCCTGGAAGTATTAGAACTTCTGATATTGCAACTGAAGCAGCTTTAGGATCTCCATTTAAGATTGGTTTAAGTGCAACTTATAGTCCAAGTACAAATACTTACGCTGTTACCGCGAATATAAAATCGTTTGGAACAATAGCTTCCGGCTTAAAAGCGCAGGTTGTACTAACAGTTGATACAATGACTTATGCGTTAAATCAAAGTACAGAAACGATTCCTCAATATGTTTTCCCTCAAGTAGCGGAAGATATGATGCCAAACTCAAACGGAACTACTTTAACGGCATTTACACCAGAACAAACACAAACAGTAAATGTTAGTTGGGTAAAAAATCATCCATGGGCAGCTAATCGTTCAGCTTATGCCTATGATTCTACAACTACACATATTACTGTGTTTATCCAAAATAATTCAGGTAAATATATTTACCAATCGGCTACTTGTGTTCCAAGTATTTTATTAGGAATAAAAGAAAACAGCAGTTTGTCGTATTTAGATATTTATCCAAACCCAGCAACCAATGTTGCAACAGTTGCATTTGGCATGAAACAATCAGAAAACGTATTGATAACTGTTTACAATATGTTAGGGCAAAAAGTAATGACAGAAAACGAAGGTGTTTTAGCACAAGGCGAACACAGCGTTAAGTTAGATGCTTCGGATTTAAGTAATGGAATTTATTATGTGAACGTTATCACGGATAATAATTCGATAACTAAAAAGATTATCATTAGTAAATAAATTTTTTAATTGACAAAATGAATCAGCGGATTTGGAACATTTTTTGATTCTATTCGCTGATTCTTTTTTTATAACCTTTCAAAAATAGTTATTATGAAAAAATATTTTTTGTCGCTTGCCATTATCGCTTTTGTTGGCAGTTCGTTTACTGAACCTCAACAAAAAACTTTTGGAAAATTACCTTCTGTAAATGTAACTGCATTGGACGGAAGCGTTTTTAATACAAGTAAAATCAGTAACAATGGGAAGCCGATAATAATTGATTTTTGGGCAACTTGGTGTAAACCATGCAAAAAAGAATTAGATGCGATTGCTGAAGACTATCCTGATTGGCAAAAAGAAACAGGTGTAAAAGTAATTGCCATTTCTATTGATGACTCCAGAGCTGCTGCGGAAGTTGCTGCTGATGTAAATGCGAAAGGTTGGACGTATGATGTTTACATTGACGAGAACCAAGATTTTAAACGCGCTATGAATGTAAACAACGTTCCTTTTACTTTCGTTTTAAACGGAAATGGAGAAATTGTTTGGAAACATAATTCGTATGCAGATGGTGATGCCGACAAACTTTACGAAATCGTAAAAAAAGTTGCCAAAGGTGAAAAAATAACCGAATAAAAAAATAAACTTTTAGACTTGATTTTATTGTGAAAAAGAAATTTTTTTCTATAAAAAACATACTATTCCCAATTCTATTTTGCATTTCATATTCATTATCTGCTCAAAATAATGAAGGACAAATACATGGTAATTTTGAAATAGATGCCCAATATTATAATCCGGATTCTGCTATTGGTGCGCCAGCTGTTCCTGAAAAGATTTTAAGCAACGGATTTTTAAATATCAATTATACCAACGGAAACATTTCTGCCGGATTACGCTACGAAAGTTATTTGGATGTGATGCAAGGTTTTGATTCTCGCTACCAAGGCACTGGAATTCCTTATCGTTATTTTGAATATAATGTAGATAAATTAGATGTTACGGTAGGTAGTTATTATGAGCAATTTGGATCGGGGTTGATTTTTAGAAGCTACGAAGCACGAGGCTTGTTGTATGATAACGCAATGGATGGAATCCGCTTACGATACAATCCCTATAAAGGAGTTTATATTAAAGCAATTATAGGTAAACAGCGCGAATTTTTTAGTGAAGGTCCCGGATTAGTAAGAGGTGCAGATGGCGAATTGGAGTTAAATGAATTAGTAGGTGGAATGGCTAAAATGAAAACGCATATTATTGTTGGTGGAAGCTTTGTAAGCAAATATCAAGTAGATCAAGATCCTATTTATAATCTTCCGCAAAATGTAGGTGCAAGTGCGGCACGTATTAATATTATCCGAAAAGGAATAAATTTGTATGGCGAATATGCTTACAAAATAAACGACCCATCCACGTTTAACCATTATATTTATAAACCCGGACAAGCTTTGTTTATCACGACAAGCTATTACAAAAAAGGATTTTCCATTATGTTAGATGGTGAACGTTTGGATAATATGGATTATAAGTCCGATAGAACCCAAACTGGAAGTATTTTAGATATTAATTATTTGCCTGATTTAACTTTGCAACATACGGAGGAATTAATGACGTTTTATCCTTATGCAACTCAGCCGAACGGACAAGTATCATTTGAATCGGAAGTGCAATATAAACTTAAAAAAGAATCTTTATTAGGGGGTCATTACGGTACTGATTTATTAGTAAATTTTTCTGGCTCCAATGGTTTAGATACAATAAATCTAAATGATATGAGCACTACACGCAATGAATATAAATCAAATTTTTTGAGTGTCGGAAAAGAAATGTTTTACCGAGATTGTTTTGCTTCTGTTCATCATAAATTTTCTAAAAAATTTACTGGAACAGCCGAATATGCCTATCAAATTTATAACAAAAATGTTATTCAAGGACAAGTGGGTTGGCCCATGATTTATGCAAACATTGGTGTGTTTAATGGTGTTTATAAATTTAATTCCGATCACGCTTTAACTTTTGATATAGAACATTTGGCAACGAAACAAGATATGGGTAATTGGGCATCTTTGTTATTGGAATTTTCAATGGGTTCCAATTGGTTTGTATCAGCTTTGGATGAATACAATTACGGAAATTCAAATCCTGCACAGCAAATACATTATTTTATTGCGAATGCTGGTTATATGATAAATGCAAACCGGATTACAATTGGTTACGGAAAGCAACGCGCTGGTATTTTTTGCGTTGGTGGCGTTTGTCGTAATGTACCTGCTTCAAACGGATTTACACTTTCTGTTACAAGTAGTTTTTAATCATTAAAAAAAAATCAGATGAAAAAATTCTTGATATATAGTTTGATAGCCACTTCTTTTTGTTTCGCTTCTTGCGATGAAGTGGGAAATGCGTATAAACCGCAAACGACTAATACAAACACGGGAACGCAAGCTGTACGAAAAGTATTAGTGGAAGATTATACTGGACACCTTTGCGGAAATTGTCCGAAAGCCGGAGCAGAATCGCAAACATTGCGTCAACTTTACGGTAACCAAGTGGTGTGTATGGAACTAAATGTAAGTCAAACATTTGCTGGACCTTGTCCGCCAAACTTTTTGCCACCAAGTGCTCCAAACGGTTCTTATAGTGTTGATTACAGATCAACTGTTGGTACTACGTATGATAATTTTTTTGGTATTTCAGCGATTGGATTGCCTGGTGGAATGATAGATCGTTTTACAGTAAGTGGCAGTAAAATATTAGCCCCTTCTGCTTGGGGCAGTGTAGTGGATAGTTTAACAAAAGCTCCTGTATTAGCCAACATTACAGTTACAAATACATACGATTCAATAACCAGAGTTTTAAACACAACTCTTTCTTCTCAATTTTTAAGTGCGATTAACGGAACTTCTACTTATAAATTAGTGGTGCTATTAGTACAAGATAGTATTGTTGATTGGCAAGAAGATTATGCAACTACTCCAAGTAATGTGCCTAATTATTTAAAACGTTTTACTTTACGTGATGTCATTAACAATGCTTGGGGCGATTCCTTAACTTCCGGAAACGTAGCAACAGGAGCTACTTTTTCAAAAAGTTATACTTACACAATTAATAGCGCGTGGAACGCAAAAACGTGTCATGTAATTTCTTTTATTTACAACGCTTCCAATTATTTTGTGTTGCAAGCAGAAGACGATAGAGTGGAGTAATCTATAAAATATTTTTTTAGATTATTATTCAGCCGCTTGATAATTAGGACCTTCTCTTTTTACTAACTTTCTTTCTTCTAAGGAATTCATAAATTTCTGTAATTGATTTTTAGAAATTCCGATGCTTTCGCTGATTCCAACAAGTGTTGCTGATTGTTGTTTTTTAATTTCATCCAAAATTTTTATTTCTTCCGGCTTTAATTCTACTGCTAATTTTTTTTCTGCTTCCGGACGCATTTGCGGAAAAAATAACACATCCTGAATAGAAGGAGAGTTGGTCATAATCATTGCTAAACGATCTATTCCCATTCCCATTCCTGATGTAGGCGGCATTCCGTATTCCAAAGCACGTAAAAAATCTTGGTCTATAAACATCGCTTCGTCATCGCCTTTTGCTGCGAGTTTCATTTGTTCTTCAAAACGTGCGCGTTGGTCAATCGGATCATTTAATTCGGAATAAGCATTGCATAATTCTTTTCCGTTTACCATTAATTCGAAACGCTCTACCAATCCTTTTTTGCTGCGGTGTTTTTTGGTAAGTGGCGACATTTCTTCTGGATAATCCGTAATAAAAGTAGGTTGTATATAATGATGTTCGCATTTTTCTCCGAAAATTTCATCAATAATTTTCCCCACTCCATAAGAATCATTCACAGAAATATTTAAATCAGCACAAACTTTTCTTAATTTTCTCAATCTGATCATGAAACGTGCAGTATCTTCATTTATAGCATCTCCAATTAATGTTTCAGTCTTGATTTCATCTATGGAAACATTATAAAGACTTTCAATATCAATTCCGGTATGTTCTTTAATGGAATCAAACATAGTAATCCGTTTAAACGGACGCTGAAAATCAATTTCTTTTTCTCCTACTTGCAGTTTTGTTTTTCCATGTAAATCGAGTGCAACTTTCTCAATCATTTCTTCTGTGAAATCCATCATCCAGAAATAATCTTTGTACGCTACATAAATTTCCATTACTGTAAATTCCGGATTGTGCGTGCGATCCATTCCTTCATTTCTAAAATCTTTTGCGAATTCATACACGCCATCAAATCCGCCAACAATCAGTCGTTTTAAATACAATTCATTTGCGATACGCAAATACAACGGAATGTCGAGCGCGTTGTGATGCGTTATAAACGGACGAGCGGTTGCGCCTCCCGGAATAGCTTGTAAAATAGGCGTTTCTACTTCTAAATAACCTTTTGCGTTAAATGTTTCGCGCAATGATTGCGTGATTTTGGTACGTTTTATAAATGTTTCTTTTACGTTTTGATTGACTATTAAATCTACATAACGTTGGCGATAAC